>CAMYNZ010000016.1:0-18980 GCA_947259865.1 uncultured Desulfobacterales bacterium
TCACCTGTCAAAAACCAGTGGCTATTCGTAACCAATCGCCCGGAGATGGGGCAACAGTCCGACAATCAGTAAGAAAGATTATCTCACCACAGCTGTCCTGGGTGGCGACAGTTAATTGAGCCGGGCAGTTTTGGAGAGCTTTGGCGACGGTGCTCAAAGCCTTTTGGGGTGTGTTGTTGGTTTCACTGAGATGGGCCAAAACAACATATTGAAGCCGATCATCGATGATCTCGTTCAGCAGTGTTTTTGATTCTTTATTTGACAGGTGGCCAGATCTGCTTTGGATACGTTGTTTCAACGGCCATGGATAAGGGCCGTTTATCAGCATGGCCGGATCGTGATTGGCCTCCAGGATCAAAAGCGCGCATCCTTTTAAATGATGCTTAACCATCGAACTCACGGTACCGAGGTCCGTGGCGATACCAATTTTTAAGTCGTTTTTTTGGATGGTGAAACCGGCCGGATCTTCGGCATCATGGGAAATAGAAAAGGGATGGATTGTTAACTCGTTTATTTCAAAGGGCTGGCCACACTCAAAGTAATGCGTGGTTTGAAGGTTTTGAAATATAAAAGATGCTTTTTCTGTTTTTCTGTTCAGATACACCGGTAGTTTTAAACGGCGAGAAAGCGCGCCGACACCCTGGATATGATCCGCGTGTTCGTGGGTCACCAGTATGGCCTTTAGGCTTTCGGGAAAAAGGCCTCTGGATTTGAGCCGGCGTTGAATTTCGATACCCGAGGGGCCTGCGTCCACCAGTATGGCGGTGGTACCATCGGTAATATATATCGCATTTCCCCTGCTGCCACTGGCCAGGACACACACGGCCAGGGTGAAATCTTGTTCGGCCAACGGATTTAAATGATCGGGTTTGCGGGTATCCATATTAAATTTATTTTACCTGTTGGGTAACTCAACGGTATTGCTCCAGAGCTTATTTTCCCGTATGGCCGAATCCGCCGGCACTGCGCTCGCTCGGGGCCAACTGCTCCACGATTTTTAATTTTGCGCGATAGACTCTGTTGATAACCATCTGGGCAATGCGGTCGTTTCTACAGACGGTATATCTTTGGCTGCCTAAATTGATGACGGCTATCTTTACCTCACCGCGATAGTCTGCGTCAATTGTACCCGGAGCGTTAATAAGCCCGATGCCGTGTTTTACAGCCAACCCGCTACGCGGGCGTATCTGGGCTTCGTAGCCTTCCGGAAGGGCAATTGCAAAGCCGGTAGGAACTAGCGCAATCATTCCTTGTTCGAGAGAAACCGGTTGTTCCACAGCCGCATGGATGTCCATCCCGGCCGCCTGGGCGGTCATATAGCGCGGAAGGGGTATATCCGCGTCTTTATCCGGTCTTAAGCGAACAAGCCTAATGCAAGGAACATCGGTCATATCTTAGGGTTCAAGGTTCAAGGTTCGGGGTTCAAGGTTCAGGGTTCAAGGTTCAATAAAAAAAAACGCCCCGGCCCCTGATTCAGTTACTTAATATTTCCATAAATGCATTTTCGTCTTTAAGTGCGCCCAGGGTGGTCATGCCAAGCTGATCGCCTTGTAAAAGAAACTCGGCGATGGTGATGATATCTTCGTCTGATACGGCGTTAATGTGATCCACGACGGTTTCCAGTGCAATGTCATGGCCGAAGTTTATCTCATTTTGTGCGAGTCGAACCATTTGGCTATCGATACTTTCGGATGCCAGCAAGAGGTTGCCAATGGTATAATCTTTTGCATCTTTAAGTTCTGTTTTGTCAACACGGTCATTTTTGAGGGCCTTCATCTCTTTTATAATCAACTCTGCCGCTTTGAGGGCATTTTCCGGCTGGACGGCGACATAGGCCCCGAAAATACCGGTATCGACATAGGAAGATATATAGGAATAAACAGAATACGCCAGTCCTCTGCGCTCCCGAATTTTCTGAAAAAGCCTCGAACTCATGTTACCCCCCAGAATGGTGTTGAGCAGAGAAAAAGCATATCGTTTTGGATTGGTTATAGATATCCCCCGGGTTCCCAAACAGATATGGACCTGTTCCAGATCACGGTAGTGCATTCTCACTTGAGAGTGACACGCAGGCGTTATTCGCTCCGCAAGACCGTTTCCCTGTCTGGATGACTTAAAAACGGGGGAAACCAGGTCGACAAAATGCTGATGCGATATATTTCCGGCGGCCGATATGACGATATGCTCGGGTTGATAGAAGCGGTGAAAAAAATCTTTAATAATCGATGCGTTGAATCCGATGACATTTTCACGGGTGCCCAGAATCGAACGTCCCAAAGGGTTGTCCCCCCAATAGGTATTGCCCGAAAGGATATGAACATACTCTTCAGGATTGTCTTCCACCATATTAATTTCTTGGAAGATTACCGGGCGTTCTTTCTCCACTTCTTTTTCATCGAAAATGGAATTTAGAAAAATATCCGAAAGGATATCAACCATTGTTTCCAGATGGGCATCAATCACTCTGGCATGGTAACATGTGTATTCAAAGCTGGTAAATGCGTTGGTTTGTCCACCGATTGCATCAAATTCTTTTGCGATTTGAAAGGCCGTCCGTTTTTGGGTGCCCTTGAAAATCATGTGTTCGATCATGTGAGACAGCCCGTTTTCCGAAGGCAATTCATCCCGGGCGCCAACATTTACCCAGACGCCCATCGATATACTGCGAGCATAGGGCATCTTCTTGGTTAATATCCGGATGCCGTTGTCAAGGGTGGTTTTACTTATCGCCTGGTCCATGATCTTCTTCCAAAACCGCCTTATGGCTCAAACGTATTTTGCCATCCCGGTTGATTTCAAGTACTTTTACTTTAATTTTATCTCCCTCTTTGACAATGTCGGATACCTTGGTAACCCGTCGGTTGGCTAGCTGGGAAATGTGAACCAAACCATCCGTGCCCGGTAAAATTTGGACAAAGGCACCAAAATCCATCACTTTTTGAACGGTTCCCTCATAGATTCGGCCCACTTCAGGTTCCATGGCGATATCGTCGACCATCTTTTGAGCAGCCTCGGCATCTTCTTTACAGAAAGCGGCAATTTTAACGATGCCTGAATCTTCTATTTCTATCCGGGTATTGGTTTCGTTCTGAATCGATCGAATAATTTTCCCGGACGGTCCAATAATTTCCCGTATTTTATCCGGATTGATCTTTATCGTAATGATTTTGGGAGCATAGGGCGAAATTTCTTTGCGGGCTTCATTGAGCGTTTCTAACATTTTTTGTAAGATAAAAAGCCGTCCGTTACGCGCCTGTTCAAGCGCTTTTTCCATGATTTCCCGGGAGAGTTCTCGGATTTTAATATCCATTTGAAGTGCGGTAATTCCCTCTTTGGTTCCGGCGACCTTAAAATCCATATCACCGGTATGATCTTCGTCGCCGAGAATATCAGAAAGTATAACCACACGATCCCCGTCTGAAACCAGACCCATGGCAATACCCGCAACAGGACTTTTTATCGGCACACCGCCATCCATAAGCGCCAGTGTTCCCGCGCATACTGTTGCCATAGATGAAGAACCGTTTGATTCCAGTACCTCTGAAACAATTCTGATCGTATAGTCAAAATTCTCTTTATCCGGTAAGCTTTTTTCCAGGGCTCTCGTAGAAAGACCCCCATGTCCGATATCTCGACGCGAAGGTCCTCCGATGCGCTTGACCTCACCAACCGAAAAAGGCGGGAAATTATAGTGAAGCATAAATGGTCGATACTCCTCGCCGCTCAGGGTTTCCACACGTTGCTCGTCCTGGCCCGATCCCAGTGTCAAAACACCGAGAACCTGGGTTTCACCACGCGTAAACAACGCACTGCCGTGGGGCCGTGGGAGTATTCCGGCTTCACAGGTGATCGGTCGGATTTCATCAAATTTACGGTTATCGATACGTCGGCCTTCGTCCAGGACAAGGCCGCGGCATATGTTTTTTTGGAGGTCTTGTAAAATTTCGTATATTTCCTCTTTGCGCTCGCTATATTCTTCCCCGAAATTTTCTACAATTTCAGTTTTAAGATCGCGCAAAGAAGCGTAGCGCTTTAATTTTTCGGGTATCAAAATGGCTTCCCGCATGGGTGATTGGGCCAGAGATTCAGCCTTCCTGACCAATTCCTCATCCTTTGCAGGAGGGGCAAACGGGCGCTTGGGCACCCCGACGGCCTCCACCAATTTTTCCTGGAGTTCAATTAACGGTAGCATCTCCTTGTGTCCAAAGTATATGGCTTCGAGCATATCGGCTTCTTTCACAATATCGGCATTTCCCTCGACCATAACAATACCTGTCTTTGAACCTGCCACTATGAGATTGATATCTGAATTTTCCAATTGGCTGATGGTCGGGTTTATCAAATATTGACCATCTATTCGGCCGACCCGGACGCATGCAATAGGACCCTCAAAGGGGATATCGGAAAGGGTAAGTGCCGCCGAAGCCCCATTCATGGCCAGCGTATCAGATTCGTTTTCCTGATCCATGGACAACACCGTTGCGATTACCTGGGTTTCGTAGCGGTAATTTTTGGGAAACAACGGTCGAATAGGGCGGTCAATCAGACGAGCGGTCAGTGTTTCCTTTTCGCTGGGTCGACCAATTTCACGTCTAAAATAGTTGCCCGGGATTCGGCCGGCGGCATAAATTTTTTCTTGATACTCAACGGTGAGAGGTAAAAAATTAGCAGGACGTTCCTCCCTGGCGGATACGACTGTGACCAGCACAATGGTTTCTTCATATTGCACCACGACCGATCCGGAGGCCTGTTTGGCGACTTTGCCGGTCTGAATACTTAACTGTTTTCCGCCGATTTGGGCGTTTAATGAAATTTCCATATTTTTCTCCTAAAATTAAGCGATCAGGGACTCAACTGCTTGATGGTCGCCTAATCTTCGCCATTAAATGGCATGATAGCCGCACCCAATTTTCAGCTCTCAGCGTCTGCCGCTGGGCAAAACTGGCGGGCATCACCTGGCTCGGTTTACCGAGTTTTCGGGTTCGGGTTATTAGCGTTTAAGCCCGAGGGTTTCAATGATTGCGCGATACCGGTTGATATCCTTGTTCTTCACGTAGTTTAGCAGTCTGCGACGACGGCCTACCAGCATCAGTAATCCCCTCCTGGAATGATGATCTTTTTTGTGAACTTTTAAATGTTCGGTAAGGTAGGAAATCCGATGGGTGAGAAGACCGACTTGAACTTCGGGTGAGCCGGTATCACCTTCATGCAGTTTAAATTGCTTAATGAGTTTCTGTTTTTCTTCCGTAGTATAAGTCACTTTGTTTCTGCCTCCTTTTTAATGTTGGCTAGTTTGGGAAAACACAGCAGTAATCCAATCTATCATCTTCCGGCACCTGCCTCAATACTGCGATCAGTTGACGATCGGTATCCACCACCTTGATGAACGCTTCCGATCCCAGAGGGGGAATCGGGTTTAGATCTTTATGCCAAAGTAGTTTACCTTGCTTTATTTTTTGAGTCAATTTTTGATCCGCACAAACAGCCGGCATGCCGCGCAGGGCATCGACCATGTTTATCACTCGTTGTGAGATATCACCTTCGCAAGCCAGTTTTTCAAGCTCGGTTAAGGTTAACGATTCATCAATTGAAAAATCACTGCTTTCAATCCGCCGTAGTTCTTTAAGATGTCCGCCGCAGCCGAGAGACAGGCCGATGTCGGAACAAAGTGTTCTAATGTAGGTGCCTGCGGAGCAAAAAACTTCAAAATTGATCAGTGGCAAACGTATCTCGAGAATATGGATATACGATATCTGCACACGCCGCGGTGGTTTCTGAATCGGGTTGCCTCTTCTGGCATGCTTGTAAAGTGGAATCCCTTTATGTTTCAAGGCCGAATAAACAGGTGGAAGCTGTTGGATGGTTCCCTCAAATTTATGCATGGCGGTGTGAATCATTTGATCGGAAAATCCGCTACGATCACTTGTGGCCACAATCTTTCCACTAGAATCCTGCGTATCTGTTTGTACTCCTAAATGAAGCACTGCCTTGTATTTTTTATTCCCATTCAAGAAGAATCGGGCAAGTTTGGTCGCGCTGTTGAGACAACACACGAGAACACCCGTCGCAAAGGGGTCCAGGGTTCCGGTATGCCCTGCTTTATCGGCTCTGAAAATCCGTTTGACGGTCGTAACTGCTCTGGCGGAAGAGATATTAGCAGGCTTATCGATAACGATGATACCGCTTTGGTTAGGACTAAACATATGTGGTTTTTTCCCGCTCTCACAGCTTGTCAGCCAAATCTTTTATTTCGGCCTTTAGTTCGGCAAGCGTCGTTTCGATGCCAAATCCGGCCGCGGTGGAATGGCCGCCCCCTCCATAAATCGCTGCTATAGCTGCTACATCCACCGAACCGTCTGATCGCAGACTAACATGATAATGATTGGAGTTTGTTATGTTTCCAGCACCGTTTATATTTTCCTGTATGAGTGTCGCCACACTCACATCTTCAATTCGTCGCGCATAATTAATCATACCATCGATGTCTTCCGGCTGGGTGCCTGTCCGCGCCAGCATATCCTGGGTGATGGTAATTATCGATAATTTACCGTTGTCCGATATCTCGATGGATTCAAGGGCCAGATTCAGGAGCTTGATACGCCCCAGAGAGTAAGTTCCATAAACATGTTGGGCCACATTGTGCGGTTTCACGCCCCTTTCTGTCATTTCTTCACAGATGGCGAAGGCTGCCTGGTTGGTATTTGAAAAGCGAAACGAACCGGTATCGGTCAATATGCCGGTATAGATAGATGTGGCTATGCTGAGATCAATAGGCACGGCTAATTTTTTAATCAGGCGGTATATGATTTCAGCGGTTGAACACGCAAGTGTATCTATAAGCTGGTAGTGACCAAAGCCTGTGTTGGTAACGTGATGATCAATGTTAATAACTACCGGGACTTTATTTACTTCAGATAAACCCGGACCGATCCGCTCTAGATTACCGCAATCGAGGATAACGGCGGTATCAAACTGCATCGTCTCATCCATTCGCCGAGCAATGCGCTCAACCGAGGACAAAAATCGATACACGGCCGGTATGGGACTATCGTTGTATAGAAAAACCTTTTTGTTGATAGCCTCAAGGGCCAGTCCCATAGCAATCAGAGATCCGACTGCGTCACCATCCGGATTGCTGTGCGAGGCGAGCAAAATATTGTTACTGTCAACGAGGTGGCTTAATATCTGTTTCATCTTCCGTGCTGATACGGTTGAGCAGTTTATCTATACCCGCTCCATAGTCAAAGGTTTCATCATAAAAAAATTGAAGATCCGGCATGTATCGCAACCCTAGTTGGCGGGCAAGAGTGCGCTTTACAAAACCTAATGCACTTTTAAACCCCTGGATCGCAGCCTGTTGGCGTTCTTCTCCTCCGGGTGTCGAAAAATAAATTCGTGCTAAGCGTAAATCCCGGGTCATTCTAACACCGGTTATCGTTATCATTTCTAGCCGGGGGTCTTTTACGCGTTTTTGTAATATGTCTGAAAGGGTCTTTTGAATCAGACCGCTTATTCTGTCGGCCCGGGAAAAAGGGATCATAGGTTAAACATCTCCATTTCCGTATCTATGATTTCCGCCAGCCCCAGCGAATCGGCCATATTAAAAATTTTATCTATCTTGGAATTTAACATTTTTTTATCATTTCCGACCAGAGAAAATCCTATTTCTGATCTTTGATAAATGTCGTTTGAACCAACCTCTGCCACCGATGCATTGAAATTGTTGCGCAGCTGGTTAATCATAGATTTTACAATCCTTCTTTTGCTTTTCAGAGAACGGCAATCATGAAGTCTTATCGTAATAATTCCAATACCGACAACCATTTTTTTAATTATATTGGTTAAATTTTTTGCATTAGTTGAGTTAGTTGAGTAAGTTGAATTGGTTGATTAGGTTAAATTGGTTGTATGGATTTCAGTCACGCCAAGGAAAGCAGTCCTGCTATTACAACCAATTCAACCAATAAAACCAATTGAACCAACCAAACCAATTCATCTTCTTACTTAAGTTCGGGTTTAATTTCTTCCAGATAATAACTCTCAAGTACGTCGCCGACTTTGATATCATTATAATTTTCGATGCCAATACCGCATTCATAGCCAGTGGGTACTTCTTTGACATCGTCTTTGTAGCGCCGCAGAGAAGAATTTCGACCCTCATAGAGGACGACACTGTCTCTGAGGATCCGTATAAGCCGGCCCCGTTCAATTTTCCCTTCGGTAACATAACAACCAGCGATGGTGCCCACTTTGGGTACATGAAATATTTCACGAACATCCGCTTTACCGAGAATACGTTCTTCAAAAGTTGATGCCATCATACCTTCGATGGCATTCTTGACATCCTTGATGACATCATAAATGACGTTGTAAAAACGCATATCGACATTTTCTTCACTGGCCAATGCCTGGACTTTTGATGTGGGCCGAATGCTGAAACCGATGATAATTGCATCTGATACCGCAGCCAGTGAAACGTCAGATTCGGCTATAGTACCGGTACCCGAGTGGACAATATTGATTTTTACTTCTTCATTTGAAAGCTTTGTCAATGAATCCGAAAGCGCTTCGATGGATCCGTGTACATCTGCTTTGAGAATAAGATTGAGGTCTTTTATATCCCCTTCTTGCATTTTTTCGTAAAGCTTATCAAGGCTAAGCCTGCTGGTTTTAGCCAGCTCCTTGGAACGATGTTTGAGGATTCGGTGTTCACTAACCTGTTTGGCGTCTTTTTCATCTTTCAAGGCGATTAACTCGTCTCCCGCCATGGGAACACCGGACAGGCCGATTACTTCCACCGGTATAGAAGGTCCGGCGGACTCCACCTGGGCCCCGCGATCGTTTAGCAGCGCTCGCAATTTCCCATAATAAACCCCGCACACTACCGTATTGCCCACTCGCAATGTTCCCTCCTGAACAAGAACCGTTGCAACAGCTCCTCTGCCGGAATCTATTTTGGATTCAACCACATAACCCTTGGCCAGTTTGTTGGGATTGGCTTTAAGCTCCAGAACTTCAGATTGAAGTAATATCATTTCCAGCAGCTCATCGATACCGGTATTTTGTTTGGCGGATACTTTGACGAATATGGTGTCCCCCCCCCAGTCTTCGGCGGCCAGACCGACTTCTGCGAGTTCTCGATAAACGCGTTCAGGATCTGCATTGGATTTATCTATTTTGTTGACGGCAACGATTATGGGAACATCTGCCGCTCTGGAATGGTTGATCGCTTCCAGGGTTTGAGGCATTACGCCATCATCGGCGGCCACCACAAGCACAACAATGTCCGTCACACTTGCACCGCGAGCTCGCATTGCAGTGAATGCTTCATGGCCGGGAGTATCCAGAAACGCGATTTGACCTTTGTCGGTGGTTACATGGTAAGCGCCGATGTGTTGGGTTATCCCGCCTGCTTCAATATCCGTAACTCTGGTTTTTCGGATAACGTCAAGAAGCGAGGTTTTGCCGTGGTCAACATGCCCCATGATCGTTACGACCGGTGGCCGCTCGATTAATTTTTCTGGATCGTCTTCTTCTGCACTTATGATAGCATCTTCTTCGAAGGTGGCTCGCTCGACCTCGTATTCGAATTCTGCCGCCACCAGAACCGCTGTATCAAAATCTATCGTTTGGTTGACTGTTGCCATAACACCCATGGCCATAAGGGTTTTAATCATTTCACCGGCTTTTATGCCCATCCGCTTGGCTAAATCCGAAAGAACAATGGTCTCATCGATTTTAATCCTGCGTTTGATGGCTTTAGCAGTTGTAATCTGTGTTTTTTGGCCCGCAGTCGTTGCCCTGGCCTTAAGTCCTTTTTTGGATTTACGGCCTCTTCGGCCTCTGGCATAGAGGTCTTGACCTTCTACAACTTCCTTCCGGCGAAATGAAATCTTCTTTTTGAGAAATTTTCTATCTATTTCCAGTTCTTCTGTTTTTTTCTTGCGTCTCTTTTTCTTTGTATCTATGGCCGGGGGTTCCGTTGCCGGGAGGGGCTCTGCTGCTGCTGACTTTGCCTTTTTAGAGATTTTTTTAATTTTGCCTGCCGGTTTTACAACCTCGACCGTTTCTTCCGGAGCGGGTTTTGCTTTGGGTGTGACCGGCAGTTGAATGATCTTTGCAGCAGCGTCTTTCTTTTTCGGTTTTTTAACTCCCTTTTTGGCCTTGATTTCAGCTGGCGCAGCCGGTTTTTCGGCTGTTTCTAATACGGCAGATTCTGGCCCTGTGTCAGGTTGTGTTTCTGTGGGCTCGGGTTCTCTGGTTTTTATCACTACGTCTTCTTGGGGGGCATCCTCGACAACCGTCGCTTCTGCCGAGATGTTTTCTACCGCGGTTTCAGCGGCAGCTGCCTGGGTCTCAGCATCGGCTGGGGTCATGACGGGCGATTCAGCTTCTACCGCCAGCGTTTCGGCCTCAAGACCGGTTTCTGGTTCGGTTACTTTATCTAACGGAACCGTCGTTTTTCTTCTCCGGATAACGGTCGGTTTTATGCGAGTTTCGATGACTTCTTCAGGTTGCTGGCCGTACAGATTGGCCTTTATTTGATCCACCGTAATTTGATCCAGAGAACTCATATGGCTTTTTATGGTAACATCCATATCTCTTATCTTATCGATAAGTGTTTTGTTTGTCATGCTTAGATCTCTGGCAAGTTCATAAACTCTGATCTTAGCCATCCATCCCCCTAAATTAGTTTTAACTGAATTTATTTTTATTCACCTTGACCTGAATACCCTGTCCCGCCGCAGTTCTTCGGCAGACTGCCGGGGGATTCATTTACTCTCAGCTTCGATACTATCTTCCGGAGGTGCCGGTCCAGACCAATCGCCGCCTTCAACCCCATTATCTGGTGACCCAGACTCAGCTTCATCAGGGATTTCTTCCGGCAGGCTTGCATTTGCGAGTGCTTCTCTGGCGGCAGCAATCAGTTTGCCGGCTTTTTCTCCACCAATTCCCCGAATTTGTATTAAATCTTCAATGTTGGCACTTGCTATTTCACCAGCAGAAAAAAAGCCCTTTTCGTATAGTGCATCGGCCATACTTATGCCGATACCGGGTAAGGCCACCAGTGTTTGATAGCCGGTTTGCATGGCTTCGCTATATATAGATTCGCTTTTGACATCCAGATGCCAGCCGGTAAGTCTGGACGCCAGGCGCACATTCTGGCCGCGTTTGCCGATGGCAATCGAGAGAAATTCATCCGGTACGATTACTTCCATCGAGTTGTTTTCTTCGTCAATGATTACCCGGGAAATTTCGGCCGGCGCCAGTGCATTGCACACAAATTTGGCTGCATCCACGTGCCAGGAAATGATATCTATTTTTTCTCCCCGAAGCTCTTGAACTACATTTTGAACCCGGCTTCCTTTCATCCCCACACAGGCACCTACAGGATCGATATCTGAATTGTTGGAAGCTACCGCGATTTTTGCGCGGATACCGGGTTCACGGGCTGCTCCCATAATTGTGACGATTCCCTCACTGATCTCGGGCACTTCCGTTTTAAAAAGATGAATCAAAAAGTTTGGATGTGTTCGGGATAAAATGATTTGAGGACCACGGCTGTCCTGCAGAACATCGAGTATATATGCTCTTATTCGATCTCCGCGCCGATAAGTTTCTTTGGGGACTTGCTCACGAACCGGTACTATACCTTCCGTATGTCCGAGGTTAACGATAATATCGCCACGATCCATTCGTTGTACAATACCGTGCAGAACTTCACCCTTACGGTCGATAAACCCGGCATAGACAGCGTCTTTTTCGGCATCCTTTATTTTCTGGATGATTACCTGTTTTGCCGATTGGGCCGCAATTCTGCCAAAGGTAGATGCGTCCATTTTCGTGCCCAAACTATCGCCGATTTCACAATCAGGATCGAGTTTTCGTCCCTCCTCAAGGCTGATTTGAAGATCAGGTTCCGTGATCTCTTCGGCCACATCTTTAAACTGGAAAATTTCTATCTCTCCGGCTTCTTCATTGTGCTGTACTTCTATGTCTATTTTGCTGCCGAATTTTTTCCTGGCAGCCGATTTGAGAGCTTCTTCAAGCGCTTTAATCAGGATTTCGCGGTCGATACCTTTATCTCTGCTAACCTGTTCAACGACACGTTTGATATCTGAAATATGCATCAGCTTTCTCCATTTTTGACCGGTTCGCTTCCCTGCAATTTCCGGCCCCTGAGTTATCTATTTTCCTTTCCGGGAAGCCCCGCCCGTCAGGTCGGGATGCTTCACAAGTCGCGCCCTGGTTATATCCTGATAAGGTATTGCGACTGTTTTATTTTCGATAGACAGGGTGACAACTCCCTCGGATATGCCCGACAGAATGCCCTTGAATTTTTTCTGTCCCTCAATGGGTCGGGATGTCTTAATTCTAATAAGATTTCCATCGAATCTCTTAAAGTCATCGATTTTGGCCAGTGGACGTTCAGGTCCTGGCGATGAAACTTCAAGGCTATACGCTCCGGAGCCTTCAAGATTTACATCCAGTATGTCACCGATCTGGCGGCTGATAAATGCGCAATCATCCAAAGTAATCCCGCCGGGTTTGTCAATATATAACCGCAGGGTTTTGCCGCCCTTCTCCGGTCCGTATTCAACCAGTATCAATTCCAGACCTTCCGACTCACAGACCGGCTCGGCGATGTCCCACACCTGTGAGATGATATCTGAAATAAATTTTCCAGCGGTTATGGAATTTTTAGTTTTCCGTTTTTTTTTATGTTTTCTCACCAAGAGCTCATTGCACCGCTTAAAATATAAAAAACGGGCTTCCGCCCGTTTCCTCAAACTTAGGTATTGCTTCTGCAGTGGATCTAGTAAGCTTATCAGTTCATGATTAATACCGTTTTAAAGTGATGAACTTCAAATTACCCATGCTTACAAGCGCTACCCTCAAATTCCAAAGAGGGAAGGCGGGCTTGCTATGGAGCGGGCAACGAGATTCGAACTCGCGACACCAAGCTTGGGAAGCTTGTACTCTACCAACTGAGCTATGCCCGCTAACCAATCTAATGTTAGTTATGACAAAAAAACAGGGTTGTCAATATTTTTCCTAAATAAATTTAAAGCAATAGACCGACCGTTAGCCCAAAGGCAATGGTCTGGTTTGATATTTTTTTGCCGCAAAAAGCACAAATTTCAGGATTAAACTCCTAAACCTAATGTTATGTCCCAGAAATAACTTTATAAAGTATTTTAGCAGTTTGAAAGGCATTTGCTCACACCGGTGACCATTTTGGGGACGCCAGCTGCAGCGGGGCTAAATCAAAAGAACTCGACCTCGCTTGTGCACGGGACTCAGACAGCTTTTGATTTTTATCCGCCAACGGTCTCCGGTGGATTTACCCGCCAATTAACACTTGATCTTTTTATTGTATATCCATATGCTGTAGATTTGATTTATCGAGTGGTGTTTTTCTCCACAATTTTTCATAGAATCCGGGCTTCCCTTCATACAATAAAACTCTTTAAATATCATACGGTTATGGTAAACTCTAAACGCCAAATCGTTTGATGCAGCGCCCGATGGCACCCAAAATTCACCTTCCGGGTCCGCCTCAAAACATTTTCGGGTATCCGGGCGATGACTCTAGTCCCAGTGAGGGGTTAATGAAAGCAAAAAATAAAAATCGGGTCCATTTTACTGACCAAATGGTGTTGATCGGGTTTGGAATTGCGGCAGTTTACTGGATCCTTGACTCCATAATGGCTATTTTTTTGTCCCAGGAAGGTTATTTTTTGCAACGAATGATCGGTCTGGATATGAGCGAAATCTGGACTCGATTAATCGTTTTGTGCCTTTTTATTATTTTCGGATCACATGCCCAATTTACGATCAATGAGCGCAAGACGATGGCCAAAAAACTTGAAAGTGACCGCCGAACCCGGGAACGATTTCAAAGGCTGCTGTCACCCGATTTGGCAGAAATGGTGGTATCTGGAAAGTTAAAAGTAGAAAAAGGTGGTCAAAACCGGGTGGCGACAGTGGTTTTTATTGATATACGCGGTTTTACGGCGATGAGTGAAAATGCGCAACCAGCGGAAGTCCTGCAGATGCTCAACGAGTATTTTGAAATGGTCGTGGAAATCGTATTTCGCTACGAAGGAACGGTGGACAAGTTTATGGGTGACGCCATAATGCTTATCTGGGGCGCCCCTCTCACCCATGGTGACGACCCTATCCGTGCCGTTCAGGCCGCTCTCGAGATTAACGCCGAAATGACTGTATTTAATAAGAGACGAAGATCCGAAGATAAGACGGAAATCGGAATTGGCATTGGGGTAAATACGGGTAATTTGGTTGCAGGTTATATGGGCTCTACCCGAGCAATGAGCTATTCTGTTATTGGTGACACGGTGAATACGGCATCCAGATTATGCGCATCCGCTAAACAGGGGCAGATCCTGATTTCTGAAAACACACTCAATTATTTGGATGGAAAATTTGAAGTATCAGAAATCGAACCGCTTCAGGCCAAGGGTAAGTTTAATCCGATCCAGGTGTACAACGCCATCTCCCAAAAATCCTCCGCCAGCCCTCTTAAAACCGATGCTAACTGTCGCTAAATCCCCGCCTGTCTCCAACTCTGGCAAAACCCGCTGAGCAGTATTTTTTGTTGGTTCGGGTAAGGGGAACTTGATTGTAGTGGCCGACTTCGCCATACTAGCCTATGGCTACGACGGCTGATTTGGCGTGAGGGATTACTGGCAAAAGCAATTGTTACGGGTTACGTGTTACGAGTTGCGTGTTCAATTTTCCAACCCGTAACGCGTAACACGCAACTGGCAACAGGCACTTATCATTCACTTCAAAAGTTCACGGATGCTTTCCAATTCCTGACGCATTTCAGCCAGGATTTTAGCTGAAGTACGCTCTTTGTTTTTTCCGGTTTTGGCTTTTAGGTGTCGCTTGGCCCCGGGAATCGTGTATTTTTGGTTATAAAGAAGATATTTAATTTTGAGAATTATGGCCACATCACTTTTGGTATATATTCTTTGGCCGGAGGGGGACCGTTTGGGTCTGATCTGGGAAAACTCGGTTTCCCAAAACCGCAGCACATAAGTTGGGAGATCTGCCAGGGAACTGACTTCGCCGATTCTGAAGTAAAGTTTATCGGGCAATTGGGTCTCGGGAAACATGGTGGTATCCATCAAGCCGGCAATGTTGCATTGTATTTTTCAACAAGCCGGTCGGTAATGGTTTTGTTGAGGCGGTTGATCTCCTCGTCCTCCAACGTTTTGTGCGGTGACCGGTAGATGATTCTAAAGGAAATACTTCTTTTCCCGCCAGCAATAGGTGCACCCTCATAGATATCAAACAGGTGTAACCGCTCTATTAATTCTTCATTAGCACTTTCAATACTTTTTACGATCCTCTGGGATTCGATGTCTTGGTCTACAATGATGGTAATATCCCGTGTGGTAGCGGGAAATCTGGGAATTGGCTGAGATTGGACGGTTTCAGGTAAACAAGAAATCAACCGGTTAAGATTGAGTTCGAGAATATAGGCGGTCTGAACCAGATCAAAATTTTGAAGGACCCGGGGATGCACCTCTCCAACCAGTCCAATCGGAGTTTTAGCGATGATAATTTGAGCCGTATATCCTGGTTTGGTGTATGCGCATGATGCTTCCGGCAAGGAAGTAAATTCGCAACCGCCAAGGTTTAATTTCTGAAGCAATCCTTCGGCAACCCCTTTGATGTCGAAAAAATCACAGGGTGTTTCTTGAGAATGCCACGAGGGAAAAAGTCGTGCCCCGGTCCATAGACTCGCCAGCATCTCTATTTCCTCGGGCAATTGATCTCGGCCGAGGGAGATAAAAATTTTGCCGATTTCAAACAGTTTGAGGTTTTTCTCCTGCTGAGTATTATTGTAGTGCATTGTGCCCAGTAATCCGGGGATCAGAGATGTCCGCATGACGGCTTGTTCTTCAGTCAACGGATTTAATATTGTAACCATTTTCCTTCTGAAGTCATCGGCTTTCAGGGCCAGAAGATCACAGGCATTGGGATTGACAAAGCTATAATTTATGACCTCTGAAAATCCAAAGCCCGTCATCTGATGCTTAATCCGGTTTCTTATTTCAAGGGATTTCAATGGCTTTCTTTTTTCAGCCGGTATCTTGGGGAAAGTCGTGGGAATATTATTGTATCCGGAAAGTCTTGCAACCTCTTCCATAAGATCTTCCGGCCGGGTCACATCCACTCTGAATGACGGCGGTACTACCGACAGGTTTTTCGAATCCTTTAATTCAGCATTGAATTCAATGGACGCTAACAAATCTTTAATTTTTTTTGCACCGAAGCGGGTACCCAGAAGGCGATTGGTATCCTTTACGCTCAACAGCAGTGTAGGGGTCGTGAGGGGTTTGGGATATTCATCAATGATACCCTCAACCAGTTTACCATTGCCGATTTCTACCATCAGCTGGGTGGCCCGATTTAATGCGGCGATGGTACCCTCGGGATCGACTCCCCGTTCAAAGCGGTGGGATGCTTCCGTGTTCAAACCCAACTTTTTAGAAGTTTTACGAATACTGACCGGATTAAAATAAGCACTTTCAATCAACACGTTGCGGGTTGTCGATTCAATTTCTGAATTCAACCCCCCCATAACTCCGCCGACAGCAACCGGGTTTTCAGCATCGCAGATCATGAGCATGTCATTTGTAAGGCTGCGTTCCGTGTCATCCAGTGTTGTGAAGCGTTCTCCAGCGGCAGCCTTGCGAACAACGATTCTGTTACCGGCCAGGTGGTCGAAATCGAATGCGTGCAGCGGTTGTCCCATTTCCATTAGGACAAAATTGGTAATATCAACAATATTATTAATGGGTCGCAGCCCCACCGACAATAGCCGATCCTGTAACCAGAAGGGGGAGGGTCCGATTCGGATATCTGTTATCAGTCTGGCCGCATATCTGGGGCACAATTCCGGGGCCTCTAGCGTCACGGATGTTAATCCGGAGATTTCATTACGCGAGTCGGAAAGATCGGCCCTGGGATAGCGCAAGCGTTTTTTTTGAATACCGGCGATTTCTCTGGCGATCCCTATAATACTCAGGCAATCAGGTCGGTTTGGCGTTAGATCGATTTCAAAAATCGTATCGGACAGACCCAGGGCACTGGCAAGTTTTTGGCCAACGGTTGCAGATGGTTCGAGTGCCAGGATTCCGGCGCTATCTGTTCCAAGTCCCAACTCGCTTTCACTGCATATCATGCCTTCCGATGGAATGCCGCGGATGACCGTTTCCTTGAGGACGGATCCATCCGGAAACGTCGTACCCGGCAAGGCTGTTGGAGCCAGCATTTCCCTGGCCACATTGGGCGCACCGCATACCACATCAATTTTTCGGCTATTTAAATCTAAACTGCAAAGTTGCAGGTTGTCGGCATTGGGGTGCGGACGAATATCTACAATGCGACCGACCAAAACGGTCTCGAGATAACCCCAGCGATCGGATACGGCTTCAACCTCTAATCCGACCATGGTCAGCGCTTCGGCCAGATGCTCGGTCTCCACATCTACGGATACGTATTCTTTGAGCCAGCTCAGACTAACTTTCATTTCAAAATTGTCTCAAGAATCTGTAATCGTTTTCAAAAAGTTTGCGGATATCGTCAATGCCGTATTTCAGCATGGCTAAACGATCCACGCCCATGCCGAATGCAAAACCGGTATAGCGACTGGTATCGTAGCCGACAGTTTCAAACAACGCCGGGTGCACCATGCCGGAACCGAGGATTTCAAGCCATCCGGTGTGAGAGCAGACCCTGCATCCGGTCCCTCTGCATATGACACACAAAATATCGACTTCAGCGCTTGGTTCGGTAAAAGGGAAAAAACTGGGTCGAAACCGCAGGCTTGTGCGTTCATCAAAAAACTGGTGAACAAATGCCGTCAACACGCCTTTTAAATCACCAAAGGAAATATTTTCATCAACCAGCAATCCCTCTATTTGGTGAAACATAGGAGTATGTGTCAAATCAGAATCACAACGGTAGACTTTACCGGGCATGATAATTCGCACGGGTGGAGATTGTTTTTCCATGGTTCTGATCTGCAGGGGTGATGTATGGGTTCTGAGGACAATATTGTCGGATACAAAAAATGTATCCTGCATATCCCGGGCCGGATGATCTTTGGGAAAGTTGAGGGCTTCAAAATTATAATAATCGGTTTCAACTTCGGGGCCTTCTGCAATATCGAATCCCATTCTTGTGAATATATCACACATTTGCGTGCTAATCTGGGTCAGGGCGTGCAAGGATCCGGCTGCAGCCGGTCTGCCAGGCAAAGACACATCTACTTTGTCAATCGTATCCGCTGATTTGGTTTCAAATCGCAGCAGCGCATCTTCAAATGTTTTTGCCAAGGACACTTTGAGCGCATTGGCCTTTTGACCCGCTTCTGCTCTTTTTTCGGGAGGAAGGCTGGCGATACCCCTCAGCAATTGTGTAACTTTACCCTTCCTTCCCAGGTAACGAATGGATATCGTTGTGATGGTCTTTGAATCAGCCGCTGTTTCAAGATCTTTTAGGGCCTCATTTTGAATCTGTTGGATCGATTGTTCCACTTTTATCTTCTCGCATCCTCGCATTAAACTTTGAGGATTAAACTTCGGATGTCGATGCTACCGCCTGTTTTTCGGAATTGAACCGAAACGTTATATCCGGACAGGTCCTGACGTGCTTTAGAGCTTTTGTGAAGCCAGTTCGGCAATTTTGGCAAAACCGGGCGGGTCCGAGATAGCAAGTTCAGCCAATACTTTTCGATCAAGATTAACCTCGGCAAGCTTTAATCCGTGCATAAATTTACTATAGGATAAATTGTGTAAACGCACGGCAGCATTAATTCTTGCGATCCACAGCCGCCGGAATTCTCGTTTGCGAACTCTGCGGTCGCGGTAAGCATACATAAGTGCCTTATCGACTGCATCAACAGCAGTGCGGTATAATTTACTGCGGCCGCCGCGATA
>CAMYNZ010000016.1:19051-23052 GCA_947259865.1 uncultured Desulfobacterales bacterium
ATTTTTTTTCGTCGTCGTCGGGCTTTAAACCCCCTTTTTATGCGCATATTTATTCTCCTTAACGGCTGACAGCTATCCGTTGGGTAACAATAGTTTCAGCTCCCGTCTATCTGATTTACTGATAATCTGGTGTTTACGCAAACTGCGTTTGCGCTTGGTGGTTTTCTTGGTCAGAATATGGTTAGCATGAGATTTTGAAAACTTGTATTTACCCGTGCCGGTCCGCTTGAAACGCTTTGCTGCCGCTCGGTTTGTCTTTATCTTGGGCATTTTGATCAACTCCTTTATGCTTTGAGAGGGTACCCGGTTAACTTTCCGCTATAGCCATCTTATTTATATTTCCAGGCAGTATGGTTTTGTATAAATTAACACCAAAAAATAGCTGGCGCGGGCAAATTAATATTACCAGCCCACGCCAGTTTCACGACCAGATTTGCTCGACGAGTTAACCGGATAGCACCAGGAACCGGATGGTGGGATCAACCGCTTGGGGGAAAGTATCCTAGAAAATATTGTCTATTTAGGCGCTAGGACTATCACCAGGGTACGGCCTTCAAATTTGGGGCTTTGCTCCACCATGGCGATTTCGTTTGTTTCTTCTATAATTCTTGCGAGCAATTCCCTGCCAAGATCGGCGAGCGTAATCTCGCGCCCTCTGAAAATTACGGTGATTTTGACCTTATCTTTTTTCCCGATAAACTTTTTGATATGACCGATTTTGACCTGCAGGTCATGGTCACCTGTTTTAGGGCGTATTTTTATCTCTTTTACCTGAAAGGTACTTTGCTTCTTTTTTGCTTCTTGTTTTTTTTTGGTCTGTTCATATTTATAGCGACCGTAATCCATTATTTTGCAAACAGGTGGATCTGCATTAGGAGAAATTTCCACCAAGTCCAGACCAAACTCGGCGGCTGATTCCAGCGCTTCGGTAATGGTTATAACACCTATTTGGTTGCCATCCGGGTCGATAACTCTGACCTCTGGTGCCCGGATATTACGATTAACTCGAGTTCTGTCTGCTTTGTTTGGCCTGTGTATCCGTCTTGATATAGCTATGCCCGCACCTCCCCATCAGCTGTTTCAGTTATGGTTTTTATCATTGAAAATTATTGTTTTTGATCTGGCTCCGGGAAAATCTGTGCCATTAAATCCCTATATGTATTGCCTATACTATCAAACGATTACCCTGTTTAGGGTATGTGGAATATATAACAACATTAAGAAATGCAAGAAAAAAATGCAAGTAAATTTTAATAATTGGCCTGTAGACCGCGTGAGGCCTCCGGATTTGGAACCCAGATCAGGGCTGGGGGTGTTATTTTCCTGCCATACCTGCCGGGTGCCGCACACCCGGTTTCAAGTGCACCACTTAATGCACGGATCTAGTCGACTATTGAGCGAGTGTGTATCTGGCTAAAACACTACCCTTCCAGTAGGTATTGGCCGGATCCGAGAAAAATGATTTCAACAACGCCAGACTTTCAGGGCGCATGATACGGCCGACGATGGATATCCCGGCGGACCCATACAAAGGACCCAGTTGAGTCATATCACCCCGGGTGGCGCCTCCCATCACGTCTTCATATGCGTAAACCAGTTCTCCGATTCGGCTCAAGAGAATAGCACCGTAACACATCAGGCAGGGCTCCAATGTACAAAAAAGGGTTAATTTTTTATGCTCAATGTCTTTATCAAGTCGTGCCAGGCGTCTTAAGGCCACCATTTCAGCATGGTCTACTTCATTTATATTGTCTGCCCGGGAGCCCTTGCGGGTGCCGGATGCAATAATTTTATTTTTGTATACAACAACACATCCTACCGGAAATTCACCCTCGCCCAGGGCCTGCCTGGCCTGATCCAAAGCCATTTCCATAAAAAATTGGTAATTCATAAACCTCTCGGGAATTCTACAGCCTGTCGAAAATATATATCAGTTATTTGCCATATCCGCTTGCCGACGCATTGTTCCATCATTCCAATTGTGAGCGAAGCGAGCTGACTTGTTGCGCTATTCAGTCATTCAAACGTTGCACCCCTGTGGACGAATCACCCTCTAAATGCGGCCATTGTTAACATCTCAGCGTCTTTTGGGCAACCGATTATTCCCCTTTCAACTCAACCCGGGGCAATTCAATCTTGACACTAAATGATCTTTACGCCTAAAATATCAGCTGTTTAACGGAAACTGCTGAGTCCCGGCTCAATTTATCCTCCGGCATAATGCACCCAATGGGCTAAAACCGTCCGGTGCGCCATTTGATCCGGAAAGGAGAACACTTATGAAACTTCGGTTTATCGTTTTTATGCTTATATCGGTGTTGGCAGCTGGTACGGTAAGGGCGCAAGTTACGGGTGGACGACTTGTCTCAGTCAGCGGCAAGGTCTGGACCCAGGCACCGGGGGCTGATGAAATCCGGGCCAGGGCTGGAGAACAACTTGAGCCGGGAACCAAAATTCGCACCGGTGCCGATTCACAGGCTGAGGTGACCTTCGAAGACGGATCTATTTTAATCGTTCAAAGCCAATCATCTTTGGTGTTGTCCGGTATTAAACGCCAGCCAAAGAAAAAGACGTCTATTCTCATATTTTTTGGTCGTATATGGAACAAAGTTTCACGTAAGCTTGGAGAGCGTGTCAGCTATGAAGTAAACACGCCCATTGTCGTTTGCGGTGTCCGGGGCACGGAGTTTGTGGCTGCCGTTGGCGAAGACGGATCGGTAAGGATTGTTGTGGACCAGGGCGTTGTTAACGTATCGGATGTCGGCCGCCAGGAGACGGTCAATGCCGGAGAGGAGATCCAAGCCGATGTAGATACAGTCGGGGAAGTCAATGCTGCCGAAAAACAACCTGATTGGGAGCAGTGGCGCTCTCAAAAGCGCGAACATGTCCGGCAGCAAGGACGTGACATCATCGATAAATTCAAGAATCGCATTCTTAGCCGCACCGAAAAGCTTGAAACGCTTCGAAAGCAGCAAGCGGAAATCGAGGCCCTGCGAAAGAATGCTATTGAGCGAGCCCAGGCGGGGGATGCCGAGGCCATCGAGGAAATCCGGAAGTATAACCAGCAATTACTGGAGATTGCGCAGACAATTGCCGATTTAGGGGATGCCGCCGGCAGCCAGTTTGGTCTGGTGGACCACTTTGCAGATCTGGCAGCCGATCCTCGATTTCAGATGATCGACGGGAAATATGTTGAGGCCGAAGCCGCCAGTATGAAGCGCATCAAGGCCATGTTTGACAAAATGATTGCCGAAGGTACCGATATCTCCATGGAAGCCATGGAAAAGATGCTCCGGGAATTGAGTGAAGGCCGGCGGGGCAGTTTGAAGTTTGACAAAGGATCATCCGCCGATGACCTGTGGGGTAATGGCGAAAAGGATTCAAAGCCCTAGAATCGGTTTCTTTCCATTTTAATTTGTCCAATCAGAAGCGCAAAATCAGTTTAGCAGGATGTCCGGCTCATAGCGGGGGTGAGCCCATTTTAACCGGCTAACCGGCTAACCGGCCAACGGGCTCAACCGGGCATCAGGTGCTATTGTTGACTTTATGAACAGATACAGTTCCTGAAAGTCTCCCACCAAAAAGCGTGAAGTGGTTTTAAAACCTCAGATTAGGCTCAAGAGCCCCGCCATAACTCGGCGGGATTTCACATCTTATTTTCATAAATCAATGTGTTCAACAAGGCCCAATATTCGGTTAGCCGGTTTGCCAGTTAAGCCGGTTAGCCCGTTGAAAACGGAATACTAACGGATTCTATGGTTCAACCGGCAAACGGGCTCAACCATGCATCGAGTAAGCATTTTGAGGAGGTTTGCAACGCAGCTATTGTGCCTTAGCCCACCGGAGGCGGATAAAATGGGGTTTTAAACCACTTCTAATATCCTCTTATAACCTGCAGATGGTGTCATCACAGGGGCAGCTGTCGTCAACCTCATAGCAGTAGAGTATTCTGGACGCCATTTCCGCCTGTTTTGGTGAGATAGCCGCAAAATTTACAATTT
>CAMYNZ010000017.1:0-11997 GCA_947259865.1 uncultured Desulfobacterales bacterium
AAATATTGTTCGGTAGAATGCCGTCAAAAATTGAGACGCACCCTTAACATCCGGACCGGTTTGCTTAAAGCCCTGAATACCCGGTTTGCTACCTTCTACTTTACAATAGATGTGATCGTTATGGATGTGCTCCCCTTTGGTTCGAAGGAAATATTCAGCTTCCTTTATCACCGCGCGACCGGTAAAAAGCCGGTTGAGGACTTCTGCAGGATGGCAGACATGCTCGGCAATGCCTGGTGGGCTGAACGGAAACGCACCAATAAAAAATATCTGGCCTCACGGTATGTATTTGAACAGGCACATCGAAACAATACCTCCAAAGTTCCCATCAAACCACTGGAAATAAACATTCCAAGCGTAAAGGGTAAATCTCTAACCCATCTGAAACTTGGCAAAACAGACCTGGATTCACCGGAATTACAACGATTAATAAAAAAAGCCTATCGGTCTCAGGCTAAAAAACACCATCCGGATCGTGGTGGAAATGCCCTGGCCTTCAGAAAAATTCACGGCGCCTATCAGGAGTTGTTAAATTGGGCTGAAAGCCCAACTTTTGTAAGAAGACGCGGATTCCCCGATAAATGGTTCTACGACGGCAATAATAACCGCTGGGTGCAACCTACACCGCAACCCTAGTGAATCCGGGAAGCAATTTATACGCATTCGGCAGGTGGGGTTTTAAATAGAATTATTTGGGATAAAGAAAAAAACCGGCAGGAAAAAGAGAGTCATCCGGAGTCATTGGGTTCGTTTTTTAGGAGTATATCAATAATTTGCGGTAAATAATCATTGGCCTTGCTCCGGTGGAATCTGCATGAACCGGCTCCGGGATGCCCTCCGCCCTCATACTTGGCGAGCAGCAGTCCAACGTTTACACGGCAATTTCGGTTAAAAATACTGTGACCGATATTGACCACGACTTTTTCATTTTTTCTGGCATCATAGCGTATCCTGACATGAACAAATATTTCAGGGTACAGGGAATACACCAGAAACCGATTTCCGGTCGGCACCTTATCAAAGGAGCGAAAATCCGTAATTGCAACATGCTGCTTTAATTCGGTATATTGCTTTAACATTTTTTTGTAAGCCTGATTTTCGGCCACAACAGTGTCACAGTGTTCCTTGACTTCAGGATCATCCAGGACCTCTTCGATTTCATACTTTCTAATCAACTCCACGAGTTTATTCCAATAGCTCTCGTCCGAATCATTTTGGTTGTTTATCGTCATAGAAAGCAGCACATAAGCATAGTTTTCGGGATGAAGCACCTCATCCAGAGACAATTTTGCGGAATCGATTCTATCGGTTTCCTGAATGAGCCGGCTGTAATCTCTTTTAAATTTATTTCGATAAAAATCATAAATTATACGCGAAGCCGAGGGGGCATCCCTGAAAACTCCCTTAAAAGGCTTATCAATCTTATTGGTATAGTGGTGATCAAACCACAGGGCGCAATTGTCGCCGTAGGGTAAGTTAGCGATAATGTCTCCTTCTTGAACAGTAATAAGACCTTTTTGCATGTCATTCGGCTCTACCCATATTACCGGGCCCTGCACATTTTCGGCCTCGTAGAGAAGCGCCGCACATACAATACCATCAAAATCCGGCCGGGTGACAATTCTCATATAAGTTGCTCCATAGTGTAACAGATGAGCCAAATTAACACGTATTGATTTTAATTACTTTTTTAACCATAATATCTGCGGGGATAGCTCCTTTAATGAACCGGGCAGCAAATAGATATTGATGTTTTAATAAGGTTATCATATTCAATCCCTGTAACTCAAGCATGTATTTAAACCGGATTATAAATATTTTCAAGGAGGATTAACGCTATGGCACTTTTTCTAGTGCAACACGGCAAAAGCCTTCCCAAAGATGTAGACCCGCAAAAAGGTCTTTCTGATCAAGGCAGCGTCGAAGTAAAGCGAATTGCGGACGCGGCCAAAGATTTCAACGTCACGGTCAGCACTATCTGCCACAGCGGAAAAACCAGAGCCCGCCAGACAGCTGAAATATTTGCTTCAGCGCTTGAACCCAAGCAAGGGATCCGGCAAAAAGATGGATTAAAACCTCTGGATGATGTCACCACCATTGCCGCATCCATTAATAATGCAGATGACATTATGCTCGTGGGGCACCTCCCGTTTATGGAGAGAATGTGTGCGTATCTCATAACCGGCAAATCTGATAGATCGGTGTTCAAATTTCAAAACGGTGGTATCGTGTGTATGGATATGGACACCGATTCGCAGTCATGGATCATCAAATGGACCCTGATGCCGGCCATCGGCTAATATGGTGCTAATCTGAAGATCGTCACTGGAAGCTAAATTAAAATTCATCACCTAACCAAGACAACTGTTTGAGGAGCAGAAGATGGACTTCCAAAGCATTATCTATGAGAAAGAGGAGGCAATCGCCACTATAAAATTAAATCGACCCAAGGTTTTGAACGCCATGAACAAACAGCTCTGGACCGAATTCAAGGCCGCCCTGGAGGATGCAAAAACAGATCCGGCAGTAAAGGTTCTGATCATTACCGGCGAAGGTCGCGCATTTTCTACCGGTGCCGACCAAAAAGAATCCAAAGGCATAAATTTGGAGAATTTTCGGGAACACCTGGTAGATGTCCAGGAAACCTCTAGAAAGCTGATCCGTTTTGAAAAACCCACAATAGCTGCAATTAACGGGTATGCCCTCGGCGCAGGCTGTGAACTGGCACTTGCCTGTGATATTCGAATTGCGGCCACGGACGCACAAATCGGGTCGCCGGAGGCCAAAGTCGAATCTTCAGTCACGGGTGGTGCCATCCGATTAATACAGGATCTGATCGGTCCCGGAAAAGCCCGGGAATTTCTTTTCACAGGCGAATACATTCTTGGTAAAGAAGCTGCGCGAATCGGCCTGGTCAACAGAGCGGTTTCTTCAGATCAGCTTATGGACACAGCCAGAGAGATGGCTGATAAAGTTGCGGAAAAATCGGATTTTTCGATCAAAATGATCAAAAAAGGGCTGCTAATGGCAAGCGCTGGCGTCAGCCTCGAAGGGCTGATGGACTATGAAATAGAGGCAAGCCTGGCCTGTGCTTCTGTAAAGCAGCGACAAGAAGAGTTAAAGGATTTGGCGGAACGAAAAAAGACTTCATAATGATGCAATCGGGGCCAAGTCCCATAAGTGCCAAGTTATTTTTACACCGGGGGGCTGTGGAAAGTTTACTGAAAAAAATGAACATCGAACGTCCAACATCGAATATTGAATGGGAAAAGATGAATAAACAGACCTATGAATTAGAAGAAAGGCTGCTTGAGTATTCGGTGAGAATCATAAAGACAGAAGAATTAATTAAGATTTTCGTTACGAGTATCAACACGGCCGTTCGACAGGCTCACGGCCCTGAGCAGAGTCGAAGGGCTGAAAAGAAACAGAAATAGTCATTCAAGGTTTGACATCGGATTTATAAAAACAAATAAAATTAAATTGCGGAGCGGAGCGACATCATTATTCGATGTTCGACGTTGGACGTTCAATGTTGGATGTTCAGTCTGTTCAACGTTCATCTTTCAAAACAACCCGGTACGGCACAAGTGCAACCTGTGAATTTTTACAAAACAAATTAGAGCTTATGGGAACTTTTTGGCAAAAAGGTCTATGCCGGCATTACGGCTGTTGAAAAAGAAATCGACCTTGCCATGATTGTGGTGGCGCCCAGATTTTTGGTGTCGGCTGTGGCAGACAGTGTAAAAATGGGGGCTAAAGGAATCATCATCATTACGGCCGGTTTAGGGGAAACCGGAGACGAGGGAAAGAAAATAGAGGCCCAAATACTAAACGAGGCGGCCAAATCTGGTGTCTGTGTGATTGGGCCCAACTGCAGCGGCATGTTCAGCGCGTCTGCAAACATGAACCTTTTGGGGGTACCGCGTTTGAATAAGGGCCCGATTTCCGTGCTTGCGCAAAGTGGCAATGTAATTGATTCATTGACCCATTACGCTCGCATGCGGAGATTGGGTTTTAGCAAAATTATTAGCCTGGGAAATGCTATCGGCGCAAGCTTTGCGGACTATATTGATTATCTCAAAGACGATCCTGAAACCAGAGTGATTATAACATATCTGGAAGGCATTAAAGATGGCAACCGCCTGGTCAGGGCCGTTCGTGAAACCATCAAAAATAAGCCGGTGATCGCCCTTAAAGTTGGCAGGTCAGCCGCCGGCGCCAGAGCGGCTGCCTCCCATACCGGATCGTTAGCAGGAGATGACCTCATCGTAGATGCCGCCTTCCGGCAGGCCGGTATGGTCAGGGTGGCCAACATCGATGAAATGTTCGATATGGCGGAGGTCTTTTGCAACTGCCCGCTTCCCGGGGGAAACCGGGTGGCCATTTTGTCTGAAGGCGGTGGTGACAACTCCATTGCAGCCGATAACGCCGAGATCCACGGCATGCAGGTGCCGGTGCTCTCCCAGGAAACCCAGGAAAAGATCAAGCCTTTTCTACTTGCGGGCATGCCCGCCGCCAATCCCATCGACTATGGCGGAACAGCTGAAGAGAATCCCCGTATGATCACGGAATGCGTCAAGGTTTGCATAGCGAGCAGCGAGGTTGACGGCGTATACATCACCGGTTTTTTCGGCGGATTTAAAGATATTATTGCCCCCCATGTGGCCGAACTGGAAGAACAAACCTCCCGGGAACTGGTGGAGCTGGTTAACGACTACAAAAAACCGCTTTTTGTTCACACGAGCTTTGCAGAGGGCGCCATCGAATCTCTGGCAATTTTAAAGAACGCGGGGATTCCGGTTATGGCCTCTGCTCAACGATCCTCCCAGTGCCTCAGTGCCCTCATGAATTTCGCCCTGAACCGTGAAAAAATTGGTCGCATGGAATTCTCTGAGGCGCAAATGATCGAACGTCCCGCAGTGAAGAAAATTTTTGCAAAAGCGCGACGCGAAAACAGAACCAACCTCCTTGAAACCGAATCAAGGGATATTCTGAGAAGTTACGCACTTGAGTTACCGCAAGCGGCACTTATCGGCAGTGCCGACGAGATCGCTAAAGCCGCGGACACGTTTTCATATCCGCTGGCAATGAAGATCGTCTGCCCGGATATTATCCATAAATCCGATGCCGGCGGGATTAAATTAGGCCTGAAAAACGAAGCGGAGGTCCACGAGGCATTCAAAGAAATCACCGCCAACGCAATTAAGTTCACCTCCAAGGAACGGGTTTTAGGAACCCTCATTTCCCCGATGGCAGCCCCCGGGCAGGAATGCATAATCGGGATGATACGGGATCCCCAATTCGGCCCGGTGATCATGTTCGGCTTGGGGGGGATATTTGTCGAAGTTCTGAAAGACGTCTCCTTCAGGGTTGCCCCTCTTGCAGGTGAAGATATCGATGAAATGATCAAAGAAATCAAAGGCTACAAAATCTTAACAGGCATACGGGGAGAAAAACCCAAGGACATCGATGCCGTCAAAAACATCCTTGCCAGGCTTTCTGATATCGCTGTGGACAATCCGGAGATATTGGAGATCGATCTCAATCCGGTCATTGTGCACGAAAAGGGTGCATCCATTGTGGATTCCCGAATGATACTCGAAGAATTATGAAACATGAGGTCTCATCTTAAACTCGTATATTTTTACCACCATAATAGGTAGCTGGCTATTATTTAAGATATGAAGGATATCACAGGTTTCTGAGGGAGAGAAAAATCTTGGTTATGTTGGAGACATCCAAAGATTATTACCAGATTCAATAATCTCTATATATTGTATATTCAAACTAAGAATTTAGTTGTCAAGCTTATGGATTATTCAGAAGACTTATTGCATAACGGTCGAATATAGTCAGCCACTTTTCTCAGGCCTGTACTGTCATACGTTGCGGGGTTGTTAACAAGACCGTCGGCAAATCGAAATGCAGTGATATTATTGGGCATGAAAATCACATAGGTTCCGCCATGACCGCTCATTGCCGGGATACGAACGAAACACCCATTCTGGGCTTTATAGGGATGCTGCCATAGAGACATGTGGTAGTTAACCTCCCCATCGTCGAATAGCCATCCAGTAGAAAGACCATGCGGCCTTTCTTTACCGCAGGCTTCCTCGAGCTTTGTAGCACTCAGGATTTGTACTCCTTTATACCGACCGCCATTGCGCAGGAGCTTGACGAGTTTGGCGAGATCGTCCAGGTTTGGAAGCATGCCCCCTTCGAGCTTTGGGATACCCGGTGTACCGTCGGGCTCAACTGTATGAAGGACCGGCAAACGAGTGATGCCTATGGGTTGGAGCACTTCCCGGGTAATTAAATCCCAAAGATGTAGGGATAATTGCCGATCGTTGCGATCAGCTTTAGCCTTTCCTGTTTTGTTTTAGCCGCTATAATTTTCCAAGTGATGGCGGCTGAATCCTCCTTCACATAACTTGAAACTCGCCTTGGTTCGATGTCACCAATCCCCGTCGCCATGTTGAGTGTGTCACCAAAGGTGACATTGTTCCAACCTTCGTGTTTACAGTCGATGTCAACATAATCCTTGATCCTCAGATCGAAAATCCCGTCTCCATATTTTTGGGCAAGGCGTAGCATCGAAAGCATCGCACCAAAAGACTTGGAAATCGAGTAGACGCCATGACGCATCTGATCGCAGTACGGATAATCTCCATAACGTGTACGGCATGGGCGTGCGTAGACAACATCGTCTATGATTAAACCGCTCAGGGTGATGTTTTCCCGATTATGGATGCCATCAATCGTATCTAATATTTTCGGATCGTAGGTTTGCTCCAACTCTGTCCACGAGTGGATGGGTGTTTGCTGTGCCAATTCGGTGACAAATTGCTTCGTCAAGGCAATCCGGTCCGGGAGCGGCGAAGGCATATATCTCATATCTGTTTGACCCCAAGCATCGAATTTTTCACCCGGATCCGCCTCCTGAACGATTTGGAACCGAAGTGCAGATACATGCTTGTCGTTAAAGAGAAAGGTTGCAAGGCCGTTATGCGTCTGGCTCATTTTATAATGGACAAGGGTAAATGGAAACGATGCACGTGAATAACCCTTATCGCCAGGCTCGGACCATATCCGCCCGGGAGCCAGGACTATGTACCAATTACTTTTTTCATTTTTTAGAAGCTTATTTCGTTCAATCGGAACGAGATGATCTTGATAGGTGAAGAAATGGAGTTTAAGCTCGGGAAACGAGATTAAATTCTCACTCGCCCAGATGCTACGGTAAGAAATTTTGGATGATGCAATGGTCAGGGTGCCGGAAAACTCGTGTAAAGCAGGCTCTGCGTTACCAAACGGCATAAAATAATCGTTATTCACCGGGCCATCACCTTTATATTTATCCGCCCACAGGTCGTCCACAGTGATTTTATCTCTCTGCGCTGGAGAAGGTACGGTTGAGGGCATTTTGATTTGCTTAGACTGCTGTTTTATATCAATCCATGAAGTTGTACCAGAACAGGAGTTCGTGCCCTTCGTCCAAGTCCAATGCCTTCCTCCGATCGCTTTATTTCCACTAACTCGGGATACACCCTCTTCTAAAATTACGGTACTGCCGGCCTGCCTCCCAGGTATTTTACGTTTAGGCAAATAAATCTTGTTGCCTCTTACCTCAGCGTGAGCACCTTTTTGCTCTTTTCTCTTAAATGTTACAATACAGCCATTTTGGATAAGCTCATAGGTATAACGCTCAGTTCTAATAGCACCACCACAATTCGATGCGTCCCATTCTTGAGTTGCATCCCATGTTCCTGATACATCTATACAATCCTTTTCTTCAGCCTGAACTCCCATAGCTAAAAATACCACTATGACGAAAAAGGCAAAGACTGAAACAATTCCCTGGCAAATAAAATGTTTCATGGTGATACTCCTGCCATAATATAAAATGGTCGTCTGCTTGATAAAGTGCGAAACACATCATGTTGTGGTTGGTCTTAGGAGATGAAGATTAATGATATATTGATAAGATCTTGACTCAAGTCGATTTACAGATATACCAAGATATTTTCAACTGTTGGAAAGTCCTATATTTATAACTCCAAAAGTTTCTTTGACAAATTATGAAGCTCAGAATTCGCCAGTGCAACCACTTTCTTCTTGACCGTCCGAGAGTAATACTCCTGTTCGGTTTTAGTTAAGGGGAGGCCTTCCAACCTCTTCTTGAACAGTTCCTTCTGCTTTGGTGAAAAAACTTGTGAAAGTGCATATTCCAAAGAAAATTCCACATATTTTTCTTTTCGCTGTCTGTCTTTTTCAGCCTTTTTCTCAAAATAAAGTTCAAACAGCCCTTTCAGACGTTCTGGATCAAACTCTACATCATTACATTTTAGAATTTGGTTATGGGCCAAATAGTTCTTCCATGTCTTGACTAATGCTTTATCTTCTTTGGAAAGGCCTTTCTGGAGCTTGTTCCACCATGAAAAAGATAGGTGATAATGTGAGAACAGAGACCCGGACATGAGCATTGTTCCTGATAATTTTGGCTCTTCTGCCACATCATATTATTGATGCCTGTATCTGCAACTCGAGCAGCCAAAAGAACATAATTTTGTCAAATGTGTAGGCCTGACCCCATATCGTTGCGGCGGCCCTTGCTGAACAGGGTGCTGACATCCCTGACGATCAAATAGAGGGTGGGGACGTAAAGCAATGTTAGCACGGTGGCGGCCAGAAGCCCAAAGCTTATGCTGATTGCCATGGGGATAAGAAATTGAGCCTGGAAACTGCGTTCCAGCAACAGGGGTAAAAGCCCGGCAATGGTCGTTAAGGAAGTGAGCAGCACCGGTCGGAACCTGGCTTTGCCGGATTCAATGACGGCCCGGTTAACGTCCATGCCACCCCGGACAGCCCTGTTGATAAAATCAATCAAAATCAAAGAATCATTGACCACGATACCCGATAGGGCCACAATGCCGAAAATGCTGATGATGGTGAATGCCTTGCCCATGACCAAATGACCTAAAATCGCCCCGATCAGACCGAAGGGAATGGCTATCATGATAATAAGGGGCTGGATGTATGATCGAAATTGACTCGCCAGCAAAAGGAATATACCCATCATCGCCAGTAAATATCCGATTTTCAGGCTGTCCAGTGATTCCCGGGTCCTTTTTTCCTGCCCTTCCAGATCATACATTAACCCGGGAAAACGTGCCATGAGCTTTGGCAAAAAACCGGTCTTCAATTCAGATACAATAACACTGGCGTTGGCCACGGATTCATCGATATCTGAAATGACGGTGATAGTGCGCTTGCGATCAACCCGATTGATGACGGAATAGGCTCTGCCGTGGCTGACGTGGGCAACCTCTTCAATCGGAATTTCCCGTCCGTCCGGAGCCCGGATACGCATTTCTTCGATCCCTGATAAACTCCGCCGGTTGATGTCCGCATACCTTACCATTACCTTGACCTCATCCCTGTCCCTTTGAATTTTGAGGGCTTCTGCACCGTAAAATGCCTGCCGAACCTGTTTGGCGACATCACGCATGGTGATCCCCAAAGATTTGGCCCCCTCCCGGATACGGATTTTTTTCTCCTGTTTGCCGGGTTTAAAATTATCGGCAATATCAAAGGTGCCGGGATAGGTTGCGATTTCGGCCTTCAACTCGGCAGCCGCCTGCTTGAGCTGATCAAAATCGCGCCCTGAAAGTTGAATTTCTATCGGGTTGCCGGCCGGTCCGCCCTCCAGGGTGGCAAAGATCAAACTTTCCACCCCGGGTATTTCACCGATAAGACTGCGCCATTTGTTCAGGATCGCATTGGTAGAAATACGAGACCGTTTCTCAGCGGACACCAGCTCTATCCATACTTCTCCCACATGACTGCCAAATTCCGGTGGTTTCCAATCCCTGCGGGGAATGGCACCGACAAGGGAAAAGGCGTTTACGACCAGATTACCGTTTTGTTTTGAAAATTCGGAAAAAACGGTGTTGAGTTCGAATGCCTTTTTTTCCATATGCCCGATGGTATCCTCGGTTAAATCAAAGGGCACCCCCAAAGGATAATTGACTTCAGCGATAATCCAATCACTTTCGCCTTTAGGGAAAAAAACAAAGGGTACATAACCGCCTTTTACAATGCCCAGGCTGATAATGAGAACGCCAATACCGATGGCAAAGGTGAAATATCTATTTTTTACGACATAGTTTATAGCGGGCGTATAATACCGCTCGATGACGATAAAAAGCATCTTCTCCACACGCGATCGCAAACGCTCGTGCCATAGACTGAATCGGGTATGTTTCATTTCAGATCGGGTCAGGGAATGATTCAGGTGGGTGGGAAGAATTACCAGGGCCTCGCCCAGAGAAACCAGCAGGATTGCGATAACCGCTATGGGCATAACGGCAATGAACTTGCCCATAATGCCCCCCAAAAACATCAGCGGGGTAAACGCAACCACGGTTGTGGTCACCGCCATGACTACCGGTCCACCGACCTCCTTAAAGCCGTCCACCACGGCTGTTGGCGGCGGTTTGCCCCGGCTGTAATGCGTATATACATTCTCACCGAATATGATGGCATCATCAACCAGGATACCCAGGGTCATAATAAAGGCAAAAAGCGAGATCATATTGACGGTTTGACCCAGAAAATCGAGCACCAGGAAGGCTCCCATAAAGGAGATGGGGATACCGATGGAAACCCAGAAGGCCAGGCGAAAATTCAAAAAAACGGCCAGGGCGATAAAAACCAGGGTGATACCCTGAATCCCGTTGCGCAGCAACAGGTCAATTCTATCCTGCACCATTGCGGATATATCACCCCAGATGGCCAGGCCAATTTTTTCAGGCAGTTTATGATTAAGATTATTTACATAATCCTTGGCGATCCGGGCAATCTCGATGACATCTTGATCATTGGTCCGGTTTACAACGATAAGGGCAGCGGGCTTGCCGTTGAACCTTGATTTGAGATCTATATCTTCAAAACCATCAACAACCTTTGCAACCTGTCCCAGGCGCACAACCGTACCATCATTTAAAGTGATCAAAGGAAGAGTCTCAAATTCCCGGCCGGTGTAAAGCTGGCCTTTTGATCTTACCAGGATTTCTCCCTGGGCGGTTTTAATGGTCCCGCCGGGAAGATCGATGCTGCCGGAACTAATCGCGTTGGCAACTTGATCAAAGGAGATGCCGTAGCGTCTGAGATTTTCTTCGGACACTTCTACGGCTATCTCATAGTCTCTCACGCCGGCCAGATCAATCTGGGTGATGGCCTCCGGTTTTTTGAGTTTGAGGGCTTTTATCAGCGAGTCGACAAAACCTTGCCCTCCACTGGCATCCGGCCGAGATGAAGATCTGGCCTCCAGAAGGTCATCCCGGATTTTTTCAGCGATCTGCCGCAGCAGTTTTTCAGAAACATCACCGTACACCGCCACCGAAACGGCCGGATTCTGATTAACAATTTCAAGAACCACCGGTTCTTCGGACTCCTCCGGAAAGGTGTCGATGCGATCCACTTCAGCCTTAATCTCGTCCAGTACTTTCTGAACATCCACTCCCGTTTCAAGCTCTGCCGTAACCGAACCGTGCCCTTCCCGTGCGGCGGAAATTATGCGGGAAATCCCTACGATTCCCTCGATCTTTTCCTCGATTTTGATGCAAATACCCTCTTCTACCTCATCCGGGCTTGACCCCGGATAGGAAACACTCACATTGATCATGTCCAGGGCAAACTGCGGCAACACTTCCCGGCGCATCTTCACCACCGTGAACAGACCTGCTGTGATGATAAACAGCATAATCAGGTTAACGCTTACGCTGTTTTTTATGGACCACTTTGCTAAAGGCTTCAATTGCTTTTCGCTTGGCTCCCATACCAGATTTAAAAACGGCGGATTATGGCGGGAACCTTTGTATATCTAAATTGAGCGATTTTAATGGCTATCCAAGGAAAAATCTCCTAGGTTCCGGCATCCAGTAACATAACAATCTGAAAAAACACTGGATTCCGGGTCAAGCCCGGAATGAC
>CAMYNZ010000017.1:12045-30608 GCA_947259865.1 uncultured Desulfobacterales bacterium
CCAGCCAACTTTGAAGCACAATTCTCCTAAAAAATCCCTCAATTTAGGGTTTTATTATTCTTTCAATCTCACCAGCATGTCTTCTGTGGCAGAAGATAGAGGTGTTTTTATGATGAGCTCTCCGTCGGTAAGGCCTTTATCGACGATTACGGCGTCTTTGAAACTGCGTAAAATATGAACCGGTTTTATTTTTAAGCGATTATCCCGGAAGGTGTAGACCACATCACCGGGGTAAATTACGTAGCGCGGTAATGTGAATGCCCGACGGATCTGTTTCCCTTTAATTTTGACCGTCACAAACATACCGGGCCTTAAAGGAAAAAGGCGCCGATCTGAACCGGTCGACAGCGCTTGTTCCACCTCGACGACAACCGGAAGCGTTCGCGTTTTTTCTTCCATGTGGGCTTTTATCCTTACAACCCGCCCCTGCCAGACATAGCGCTTTTCATCATCGGTTACGATAACATCGGCCAACAGTCCGCCCCCACGGTTTATATCCGCCGGCAGCCATTTCAGATCTCTCACCGGTATTTTTACTTCAAGATCGAAGGCAGCATCCCGGTATATGCTACCCAGCATTTGGCCGCTGTTTACATGCTGGCCTTTTTCAATATTTCTTTCCAAAACCCGTGCATTGAAAGGGGCCACAATACTGGATCTTTCAAGATCCAGCTCGGCCTGACGAAGCATAACTTTTGCCATATCACGCTGGGCCTCATACTGCTCCCTGAGCGGCCCCGTCAATGCCAGCTGGTTTTCAAAGCCCTGGAGGCGTTCGAGACTGACCAGATAGCGTTGCTCGGCCTGATCAAGGGTCGTTTGGGCAACGACCTTTTTACCGCTAAGCGTTTTTAAACGCACAACCTCTTTTTGGGCCAGCGCCACATCGGATTCAGCAATCTTTATGCTGGCCTGCAGGTTCAGCACCTCCTGCTGCAACCGCCGCAGCTCGGCCCCGGCCTGACTGACCTGGACCCGCCGCCGCTCAACTTCCAGCTGATAATTTCTGGGATCGATTCCGATCAATACCAATCCGTTTTGGATAAAGCCGCCCTCTTTAAACAATGGGTGTATGTCTACGATCTGACCCCGCACTTCAGCCACCAGCTTCAGCACCTCACGGGGCTGAACCGTTCCGTAAGACTCAACCGTCATCGTCACGGTTTCCGCTTTTACAGGTATCACTTCTACCAGACGCCCGGTTTCAACCGGAATCTGCCGCTCGGCCTTGGGGCTGAGCCGGACCAGTAAAATAGATATGGCCATGGCGATTGCAAGGACAAGCACCACCCGTAATGTTTTGAACGCCGCACCCTTCTTCATGTTCAATTTTTTCCCGATAGAGAACCCCTAAAAAGAGCCTCGAAAATTTAGGGGCAAGTTTCGTAAAAAAACAGCCGGCTGCTCGCATTTTAATAAACTCAGCCGGCTAAATGTACGCCCACCGCAACGATTCTGACCGTTTCAGGTGTCGGGAGATTTTCTGCCCACCATTAGGCAAAAGCGGAATGAATTAACAGCGACCGGATCGATAAACTCCTCGACACCCCAGCTATTTTCACCCTTCTTTTATCTTTTCCGTCAATGTAGGCACAAATTCAAGCAGATCCTGCACCACGCCGACATCCGCCACCTGAAAAATGGGTGCTTTAGGGTTTTTGTTTACGGCAACGATAAAAGGAGAGCCTTTGAGCCCGCCCAGGTGCTGGAAGGAACCGCTGATACCCAGTGCCAGGTATACCTTGGGTTTTACGGTTTGACCGGAGGTTCCCACCTGACGAGATTTTTCCAGCCACTTGGCATCCACTATGGGCCGGGAACATGAAACAACCGCGCCGATGGTTTCGGCGAGTTCTTCGGCAATCTCGATATTTTCTTCATCTTCGATACCGCGCCCGACCGATACAAGGACATCTGACTTGGTAATGTCGACATCACCCACTTCTGCCGCTACAACTTCAAGAAAACGACGTTTGGCTGACAGATCCCCGGCCTCGACAGATTTATCAACAACCTGACCGGCGACGGCTTTACTTTCATCGGGTTGAAACGAACCCGGACGGCAGGTGATGACAACGCCCTTTGATATATCACAGCGCACATGGGTACTGGCCATGCCGCTGTATTCCTGGCGGATGATCTTGAGATCGTTTCCTTCCGCACCCTGGATGTCAACCGCGTCCGAAACGAAAGCACTATCGAGTTTTATTGAGAGCCCCGGCGCAAGATCCATACCCAGGGTATCATGGGCGAACAGAATGATCGCATCCGCGGGAATATTATTTAGCAGGAGATTACGAAGCAAGTCACCATTGGGATAGGCCAGGGCCGCATTGTCAAATTTCCAGACCTCCGGGTAAGAAGCGGCAACCGCGTTGCTGACCGCTTCAAGATCGGCACCGGATCCGGTAATCACCGCGGTAACTGAGGCATCCGGATAAATTTTACCGGCTGCCGTTATCAGTTCCAGGGCCGTATCGTCTGCCACACCGTTTTTGTGACCGATATATGCAAAAAGCTGTTGCGCCATTATTTGATTCCTCCTTTAGCTTTTAAGAGTTCGATCAGTTTTTCCGCTATTTCGTCCGGGCTTCCTTCAAGGATTTCAGCCCCCTCACCCAGATCGGGTACAAAATAGTCAACCCGTTTTACTTTTGCGCCGGTCACGCCGACAGAATCGGGAGAAATCCCAAGATCCGCAGCGCCATGCACCGGGATTTCGATGGATGCGACCTTTCTGATGCCCCGGATGCCAACGTAACGGGGTTCATTAATACCGGTCTGGATAGACAGCACGCAGGGCAATTCTATCTCATTCATTTCCTGGTTCCCGCCCTCTATTTCGCGTCCGACTTTGAGCTTTGTATCATCCAGAACTTCGATAGAATTCACCACCGATGCATAGGGCCAGTCGAGCATAGCGGCCAGCATACCGCCCACCTGGGAGGCGCCATCGTCGGCCAGGGCCCCGGTGAGTACGAGATCGTAGCTGCCCTTCTCAATTTCGGCTTTTAAAATAGCAGCCAGCCCTTTTCCGTCGGACCCCACAAAAGCATCATCCGAAAGAAGGACACCCTTGTCAGCCCCCATGGCCATTTCTCTGCGGACCACCTCCTCGGATTCCTCGTCCCCGACAGTGACTATGGTTACACTGCCGCCGACCTTATCACATATCTGAATGGCCTCTTCGACGGCATAGTTGTCCCATTCATTGACCGAGTAGACCAGATCATCACGCTCTATGTCAGTGCCGTCGTTTCTGACCTCGATTTCATTTTCAGCCGTATCCGGCACCCTTTTTACACAGACTAAAATCTCCATTTCATCCTCCCAAACGGTTTTTGCCAGTTAGAAATTGTTTTTTATAGATCTTTTTCACCGCCCGCTTCGCTCAAGACGCTGAGAACGCAGAGTTAAAAGTTTTTTCCTTTGCCGTTGAGAGGACGGCAAAGGAAAACCAATCAACGTTGATATTGTCACAACTAAATTTTTTTATATCAAATTATGTCTTTTCCCCTAAGGATGAATTCTTTTTGCTTTCCGTCCTCTCAGCGGAAAGCAAAAAAAAATGATTCTTTGCGCACTTTGCGTCTCGGCGGTGAAAAAAAATATTATACGTGATCGTATTAAAGAATATATGTACTAAGTACTTTATTCTCTTATCATATGCCGATCGATAAGCTCAGCCAGATCGATGGCTTCCATCTGGCCTTCCAGACCGGCGACCTTGATAGCGTCTTCAATATTCACCATGCAAAAGGGACAGGCCGTCACAATTACATCGGCGCCGGCCTCCCGGGCCATCTCAACCCGCACCACACCCATACGCTGTTCCTCTTCAGGTTCGTAAAACAGCATCAAACCGCCGCCACCGCAGCAAAAGGACCGGTCACGGCATTGGCGCATTTCTACCCGTTGCATCCCCGGAATGGCGTCAATGACCGCTCGGGGGATGTCGTACAGCCCGTTGTGTCTACCCAGATAACAGGCATCGTGGTAGGTGAATATTTTACCGTTATTTTCACCAGGGCTTAATTTAATTTTACCTTCTGCCAATATGCGATGAATCACCTGGCAGATATGTTCCACCGGCGGAATATCCCTGTAATCTTTTTTCAAGGCATTATAGGCGTGGGGATCAGCGGTAACGATGCGCGTGACCCCGGCATTCAGGATTTCTGCGGTATTGCGGTCTTTTAAATCCTGGAAAAGCATCTCTTCCCCAAATCTTCGAGCCTCATGGCCGCTGTCCTTTTCTGCTTTTCCGAGGATGCCAAAATCAACCCCGCCACCGGTGAGAATACTGGCAGTCGCCCTGGCGATACGTTGCATGCGGTCGTCGTAGGAAGATATACTGTCAACGAAATAAAGGGTTTCAGCGCCATCCGTTTTAGCAAGAATTTTCACCGGACATTCTTCCACAAAACCGTCGGTGCCGGTCCAATCCGCCCGTTTTCTCTCCATTTTGCCCCAGGGATTGCCCCTTTTTTCAAGCGCCTGCATCGGTTTCTGAAGGGACTGGGGAACATTGCCTTCGTCCACCATACCCCTGCGAACATCCACAATTTTATCGATGTACTCGATCATCAGCGGACACTCTTCTTCGCAAGCGCCGCAGGTGGTGCAGGACCAGATTTCATCTTCGGCCAGAATAGTTCCCACAAGGTGCTTATCTTCCCGAGACGGCTTACCCAGCAGCGGATATTTTCGATAGGAATGATCGCGGCATTTTATCGAAATAAAGCGGGGCGATAACGGCCGTCCGACAGCATTGGCCGGGCAATGATCCGAGCAGCGGCCGCAGTCGGCACAGGAATAAAAATCAAGCATGTGCTTCCAGGTAAAATCCTCATAAATTTTAACCCCAAAAGATTCGAGGTCGTCCAGCCGTTCGTCACTGACACCCCATTTGACCGGTTTGACCGAACCTTTATCAAGTTTCATGAAATACACATTAAAAAGGGAGGTGATGACGTGGAAATGCTTGCCCAGTGGCAGGAAGCACAAAAAAAAGAAAAATATCAGCTCGTGCAGAAAGTAGGATCCAAGATGCAGCTGTTGGAGCATCTCCAGGGATGCCGTTCGGAGGAGATCGGCTGCCAGCCAGTGTCCGGTTCCGGGAATCAGTATGGCATGGTTGAGACCCTTTTGCAGTTGGGCGGCTGCCAAGCTGCCTTCAAAAACCATGTCACAGGTTACCAGCCCGGTAATCAGGCACAGGACCAGTACGGCCTCGGCAGTGTGGGCCTTGCCATAGCGGGCCGGGACTGCATAACGCTGGGGTGTAAAAATGCCGCGGCGGACCATTAAAACGAGGGCCGCCACCAGAACATAGCTGGTTGCAATATCTTTGATACTCCCGTAAACATGACCGGCAGCGCCATCAAATCCCGGCAGAACAAAACCCTCAATGACGCCGACGAATATGAGGCTAAAGGAACGAACGGATAATATTAAAAATCCCGAAAACAGCAGGATATGCAATACGCCAACCAGCAGGTACCGCGGGTGACGATATTGGACAAGCCACAGTTTTAGCAGGCCACGGATCCTTTCAGAAATGCGGCCAGTCCGTGGATCGGGTGATGCTTTTAGCAGCGGTAAAATGCGCCGCACGATGATATATGTAAATATAACGATAGCAACGGTTGGGATTAATATGAAAAATATGAGGCCCGGTATGCCGAAATAAAGTGCTTTGGCCGGAGAGATCAACGCCGATTCCATTATTTAGTATCCAATCATGGGATATTAACATTAGAAGTGAATGAACGTTCATTCATTTTTAGCAAACCAGTTTTGGGGCTGTCAAGGGAAAAGTCAATATTGCCATTTTAAAATTATGTATGTTATTGAAAAACAATTACATTCATTATAGCAAAAACATGTTAGCCCGTCTATTTCCCCCGCCAACGCAAGATGTGGTCTATAACATGCTTAAATTATTTAGACAACAGGAAAGGAGGCTGCCGTGACTCAAGAAATTAGCTATGAAAACAAACCCTGGCTGGCGAATTATGAAAAAGGTGTCCCCGCCGAGCTAAATTATGAGGAGGCATGTTTGCCCGAGTTTCTGGACAGAGCTGCTGCTCGGTATCCGGATAATTCGGCCCTGATTTTTCAGGGGTACAAGGTCTCCTACCGACAGTTAAAAGATATGGTTGACCGCTTCGCAACCGCTCTTTACGATTTCGGAATAAAAAAAGGAGACAGCGTCGCCATCCTTTTACCGAATGTAATTCCTTGTGTTGCCAGCTACTACGCTATCTTAAAAATTGGCGGCATCGCGGTTATGAATAATCCATTGTATTCCGATCGTGAGCTCAAACACCAATTTAACGATTCAGGCGCAAAAGTACTGGTTACGCTTGACCTGCTCAGCAACCGCATGATCGATCTCAGACCCGAAACCAGCATCAACCAAATCGTATACACCTCCATTGGTGATTATCTGCCCTTTCCAAAAAACATTTTGTTTCCGCTGGTGGCCAAAAAAAAGAAATTAGCTGCAAAGGTGAAGTCAGCCGATGCGGTATACCAATGGAAAGAAGTTTTGAGCGGCAATTCACTCGTTCCCCCGAAAATGGAACTTTCCTTTGATGATACCGCTATGTACCAGTATACCGGCGGAACAACCGGGGTTTCCAAAGGGGTTATTTTAACCCATGCCAACTTGAGTAAAAATGTTCAGCAAGTTCGCTCGTGGTTTCCGTCATTTAAGACGGGCACTGAAACAATGCTGGGCGCCCTCCCCTTTTTCCATGTCTTTGGACTAACCGGTGCAATGAACTTTGCCATCTACATGGGCTGGGGAGATATTCTGGTACCAAAGCCCCAGCCGGACGCTTTGCTGGAAACTATTTCAAAATTCAAACCAACCTTCGCACCCCTGGTGCCCACTATGTATATCGGCATGCTGAACCACCCTAAAATAGCCGGATCGGATCTGACGTCACTCAAAGGGTGTTTTTCCGGCAGTGCCCCCCTTCCGGTGGAGGTTATAAAGGATTTTGAAAATATAACCGGTGCGGTCATCGTGGAAGGTTTTGGTATGACCGAATCTTCGCCGGTAACACATATCAATCCATTTGCCGGCGGTAAACGCAAGGTTGGCAGTATCGGAATCCCCATACCTGATACGAAATGTCGCATTGTCGATTTGGAGGACGGCAAAACAGATCTTGCTATCGAGGCGGTCGGTGAACTTATCATCAAGGGCCCCCAGGTCATGAAAGGCTATTGGAATAAACCGGAAGCCACTGCAGAGACACTGGTAGACGGCTGGCTACTGACCGGAGATATCGCCAAAATGGATGAGGAAGGCTATTTTTATATTGTGGATCGCAAAAAAGACATGATTATATCGGGAGGATACAATGTATATCCTCGGGATATCGAAGAGGTCTTCTTTGAACATCCTAAGGTTCTGGAAGCTAGCGCCATCGGCATACCCCATCCCACCCGGGGCGAGGCGGTTAAAGTATTTGTAGTATTGGTAGAGGGGCAAACAGCAACCCAGGAAGAGATGATCGAATATTGCCAGAACAGGCTCGCCAAATACAAATGGCCCACAGAAATCGAGTTTCGCAAGGAGCTGCCCAAAACCAACGTGGGTAAGATTTTGAAAAAGGAACTGCGGCAGCAAGAAACGGGAGAATAAGACGGATACGGGGTTAGAGGTTATGGGTTATGGGTTCGGGGTTGCGAGAAAGGGGTGTAGTTTATATCAGACCCGTAACTCGCAACCCGCAACACGAGTTTCTTCCGCCTTCCGGCAAATCACTCAACGTATCTTCTTTGCTTGAAGGTAATTGTGTTTTATCCCCCGAAGGCCGCTTCGGAAATTTCCACGGCCGCGCCGTTGGTGGCAAGGATGGCGTTGATCTTGCCGTGGGTTATCGGTAAAATCGAGTGACAAAAAAATTCCGCACTTTTTATCTGGCCGTCATAAAAATCATTGTCCTTTTTCCTGGCGCCTTTTTCCAGCGCCTCAGCGGCCACCGAAGCCCGCCAGAGTAACATCCAGGATAGAATCACATCACCGCAAACCTCCATAAAAGGATGGGCAAATGCAAACGCCGTTGGCTGTTGGGAAGACATGGCGGTCTTGCCCATGTGCAATGCCGCCTCCCCCAGCTTGTTTACCGCTTGATCCACCCTGTCTGCCAATCCATTGAGAGCGGCATAGGTTTTGGCCCGGGCAATGATCTTTTGTATCTCTCCCAACAGATCCATAATTGGTTTTCCCTTATTCATGCCCAACTTTCTTCCCAGAAGATCCATGGCCTGAATTCCGTTGGTCCCTTCATATATCAACGTGATCCTGCAGTCCCGTAAAAGCTGTTCGAGGGGGTAATCTTTGATATACCCGTAACCGCCATAGACCTGAATGGCGTGGCTGCAAATCTCAAAAGCCCTGTCGGTAACATATCCTTTAACAATCGGTATAAGCAGATCGACGATTCCCTGATATTTGATCTGCTGCTCGGGGTCAGCGGCGATTTCCCTTTTGTCATCACAAATTCCGACGTAATATAAAAGGCTGCGCATGCCGTCAACATATGCCTTCATGGTCAATAGCTGGCGGCGCACATCCGGATGCTGAATGATGGGCACCGAGGGGGCTTCTTTATCCATCATTTTTGATAAATGCTTACCCTGCACCCGCTCTCTGGCATAATTCAGGGCATACAAATAGGCTGAACTGGCACAACAGAAACCCTGGAGGCCTACCGACAACCGCGCCTCATTCATCATCAAAAACATGGCCCGCATCCCTTTGTTCTCTTCACCCAGCAGCATCCCTCGGCACTGGCCTTTTCCACCCAGGGCCAGGGAACAGGTTGCATTCCCGTGGATACCCATCTTTTCCTCAACCCCGGTACAAACCACATCGTTAAATTCGCCCAGACTGCCGTCGTCGTTCACCCAAATCTTTGGAACCAAAAACAAGGATATACCCTTGGATCCGGCCGGAGCACCTTCAATACGAGCCAAAACCGGATGAATGATGTTTTCGGCCAGATCATGATCGCCACCGGAGATAAATATCTTGTTTCCCGTGATAGAATAGGTGCCATCATCATTTTTTACGGCCGAGGTCGCCAAAGCACCAACATCCGAACCAGCCTCCGGCTCTGTGAGCAGCATGGTGCCGCTCCACTCACCGGTGTACATTTTTTTGAGATAAAGTGACTTTTGTTTATCAGTGCCAAATGTCTGAACCAGTCTACCGGCTCCGTGGGTTAATCCGGCATACATCAAAAAGGCTAAATTGGCGCCCACAAAATAATCAAGTGCCGCCAGGGCAATGGTTCGCGGCATACCCTGCCCGCCCCATTCTATATCCTCGGTCATGGCGATCCATTCGCCTTCTTTGAAGAGCTCCCAGATTCTTTTAAATGACTCCGGCACCATTACATTTCCGTTTTCAAAACGGACGCCTTCGCGATCACCGAGTACCTGGGTCGGCAGAAGCTCCTTAACCGCCAGGTTGCGGGCTTCTGAGATGATCAGGTCCACCGTTTTTTTATTAAAATCGGCGTAAATTTCATGCTTGCTCAGATCCTCAACCTGAAACTGTTCGTGGAGGACAAAATCAATGTCCCGCCGATCTGCTATTACCTGTGCCATGATTTATTCTCTCCTTATGCTAGAGTTGGTAATCATCTCCAGAGATCGTCATTCCCGACCGGCGTTAAGATCATGGCCGGAAGCATTTCCGCTGCCGATTCCATTGACAAACAGATCTGCCAGCGGATCCGCCATGGATACCAGGTCATATTTGCCGTCGGAATGCAGCCAGGTATTGATAACTTCATCCACAGCTCCGATAATGAACCGTTTGACCAGACCCATATAGAGCTCCTTACGGATAGTGCCCTGGGCCTGGCCCTGTTCAACAATTTCTGAAATAATATCAAAATACATTTTGGACATGGCTTTGATCTGGGCTTCCGCCAGGCGGCTGTTCTGATGGGTTTCAACCTGGTATACAATCGCCATATCCCGGTTGCGTTGAAATTCTTCCAGATGCAGGCAGATAAGCTTTCTCAGTTTGCCAATGGCGTTATCCATCCGGCCCACCTCTTCCCGGAACTTTTCAAAGACCTGTTTTGTTTTATAGCTAAAAAACTGTACCAGAATATCATCTTTATTTTTAAAATATAGATAGATGGTACCGTCGGCCACACCGGCTTCTTTTGCGATCTGGGAAACCGTCGAATGGAAAAAGCCCTGCCGGGCGAATACTTTGACGGCCGCTTCAAGAATTAGATGATATTTATTATTTTTATCTTTGGTAGTGATGATCGACCTCCGGACAGGGATAACGGATTTTATGAATGAATGAATATTCATTCATAAATAACAGACGGAGCCACCCGTGTCAAGTATAATTGTTGGACTTATCTTAATACTCTATTTTCTTATAATAATTGTGATTTTAGTATCTTATTTTGGATGGAATATTTGGGGCGAATACAAATCCGAGAACAAACGTTTTATTATAAAAAAAATGAATAAGTATTCATAATGTAAAGCCAACGAACTCCGGCAGGCTGGGTAGTCGTTGGCCATGGATGCTGGGACTGGCGGTGGATACCCTAATTTTCAGTAAAATAAGATACTATCTGATATGAAGCCCGGCGTGCAGGCAATACATTCATTGAGAAGGCTTCGCAGTCTCTGCCGTAAAATGCTGTATCCGAAGAACCGTTTGGCAATTTCATAGTTCCGGTCAACCATCTCTTTGCACAGTTTGGGATCCTTCAGTACCTGCCGGGTCTGTTGGACGGCTTTTTCGGTGACGTATCCGTCAATTTCTATAACAGAAAATCCTTTGGGTTTGATATCCATGGAGTAAATCGAATAGGTATTGACCACAATCGGTTTGCGATAATAGATTGCTTCCAGAAAGGCGTTGCCAAAACCCTCAAAATTCGAGGGATAGGTAACCAAGTCCGCATGGGGATAAATATCTTCAAGGGTGTAAACTTTCCGGCCGTTTTTCGTCGTTCCTCTTTTCTCATCAATAATGTTTGAGACAAAGAGGGTGTCCACTTTCATAAGTTTTGAGTATTCTCTTACTCTGTGCTCATAATCGTAACCCTCGTCGCCGGAGGCATGCGATATGACAAGTTTGGCTTTCATACCGAGTCTGTGAACGAGTTCTATGGCGTGTTCAATCCCCTTGCGCTTTACCACCCGGGTCGGCTGTAATATTAAAAGCTCATCGTCTTCAATACCAAAGGATTTGCGGACATCAGCGGTATACTCACCACCCGGGGGCGGCGGATTTTCAAAATCCATTACATTCGGTAAAATACGACCCGAAATACCGGTCCTGAGACTGAGCTGATTATCGGCCGACGAGTTGATGACCACATGTTCTATCGAAGGTAAATGGGGCGGGAAAGCCATGTTCAGATAATCCCAGACGGCATTGGTCATAAAATGCTGTCGCTCCCAGAAAAAATCATGATGATGGGCAATGGTGGGCATCCCGGTTTCCGATATCACCTGGGTGAGAGCGATGCCGAGGGGCAGGTTAAGCGGGATTGTCAAGGCATTTTGCGGTACCAGAAGTTCAATCTCAAATTTTTCAATAAATCGGTAAATTTGATCCTTCAAAACCGCGGTTAACTGCGTTATTTGATCGGTGACCTCGCGACCGCGGGTAAGAACACCGAAGCATTTTTGGTAAATATCTCTGATGGCCGGGTGCATAAAATGAGCCTCTTCCACCATAAACGACCGGTCCGGGGGGCTATCCAGTTCACCGGCAAGATAATAACAGCTGGCCCCTTCTTCCTCGAATACATCCGCCCACTTATCCGTTTCCAGTGATACACCGTCGGTTCCGGCCAGACGGGTAGAGACAAATCCGATTTTATGCGTTCGACCACAGTATTTACAGGCGCCCATATTCTACTCCATTTTCAGGTTTAAATGTTGCCAACCAATTTCACATCTGTACCGCATGATATCGAAAACAGTCGACGGTATGATCATTTACCATCCCAACGGCTTGCATGAATGCATAACAAATCACCGGACCAACGAATTTGAAACCTCTTTTCTTCAGATCGCTGCTCATGGCTATCGATTCTTTTGTCTGGGGCGGAATTTCTGCCTGTTTTTTCCAACCATTCTGGATGGATTTACCATTTACAAACTGCCAGATATAGTCATCAAAGCGTTTATATTTTTCTCTTACACTTTGGAACGAACGAGCGTTTTGGACAACCGCTTCAAGCTTTGCTCTGTTTCTTATCACGCCTTTATCAGCAAGCAGTTCATCGATTTTAGCTGCCCCGTAGCCTGCAATAAGAACTGGATCAAAATTATCAAAAGCACTTCTCAGGTGTTCACGTTTTCTCAAAATAATGGACCAGCTTAAACCGGCCTGCAAGCCATCCAGAATGAGATGCTCAAAAAGGATGTGATCATCATGCTGGGGGACACCCCATTCCGTATCGTGATATACGGTGCTCAAAGTGTCTGCTTCAGCCCAGCGGCATCGGGTTTTCATTTTCAGCAGTTATCGCTTTATCTGCGGAACGTCTAATAATTTGTGACCATCCGATATAAACATTATATATACGATAGTGTTTAGAAGCGGTTTCAAAACCTCATCCAAGGCCCAATGGCTGTGTTGCAGGCCTCCTTAAAATGCTCACATAGTACGTCGCAGGCGAAAACCCGCGGAGAACGCAGCTCCTCGGAAAAAGGGCCATTTCCAGAGGGAAACTAACTGAATAAATAGAACCCAAGGGCCTTATCGCCGGGATCTGATGAATCCAGGGAGCTAAATTCCAAACCAATATGCAGGTCCGATATGGTCCTGACAATGGTTTCCTTTTTAATCAACGATCTTCTATTATCGTCCAAATGAAACTCAACCAATACCTGGTCGCCAACCTCAAAGTCCGGTGTTGCGCTAACCTTAATTTTCAAACCGGACCGGGATACGTCTTTTACGGTCAGCATTTTCTTTTTTGCCGGACCACCGGGTGGCAGAAATAAATAGGTGCCCGCTAAATTTACGGGTTTGCGATAGTGGCGTCGTCTTTCCAGGCTAACCGGGTAGGAATGCCCGCAGGGGCAGTTGACTTTTATTTTGACTTCTTTTTCAATCTTTTTGAATTTGGTAACATCCACCGAACGCGAATTTTTACACTGCGGGCACTCAAAAACAGCTGTATAATTTGGCGTTACGTATACCTTTTGTGTCATTTTTACACCTTGGAATGGTGTCTAATATTGATTTCAGAGAGTCAATCCGGAATCAAACATGTTATAGTTTTTTCAATACGGCATGACCGTCACAGCTGTAAGTATTGAAAAAGTTTTGCCACAAAAAGCACCAAAATTATTTATAAAGAACAAACATATACTAGTTAATGATATTATTAGAAAAAATAACAAGTCAAGGCTAAAAATTCTCGCAGCCGGCATCCGTGATTGGGTCCGGGATTCTTTGCCCGGTAAATAACCGAGAAGGATGCAAGGCTGATAAACAGCCAATAGCTATAAGTACGTACGATAAGATCTATTTTTTTCCGGGTTTGTATCTGATTTTTACGGCGTTTGCATGCGCACCCATACCCTCGATTTCGGCCAATCGGACAATATCACCGGCCTCACCGTTAAACGCTTCTTTTGAATAATGGATTATACTGGTTTTCTTGGTGAAATGATCCACGGATAGGGCAGAAGCAAATCTTGCGGTACCCGCGGTGGGCAAAACATGATTTGGTCCGGCAATATAATCGCCCACCGGCTCCGGGGTGTAGTCCCCCATAAATACGGCCCCGGCATTGCGGATCCGACTGAGGTAGGCAAACGGATCCTTGATATGCAGTTCGAGGTGCTCCGGTGCGATTTTGTTGGCCAGTTCAACGGCTGACGCTATGTCCGGTACAATCAGGATGGCACCGTATCGTTCGAGAGAGGATCTGGCAACATTGCAGCGATCCAGACCGGGTAGCTGCTGTTCAATAGCACTTGCCGTGGCTTCTCCGATTTGCCGGGAATTGGTGACCAGTATGGCAGAAGCCAATATATCATGTTCCGCCTGGGAGAGAAGATCGGCAGCCGCGAACTCGGGGATAGCAGAATCGTCGGCAATAACCAGAATTTCACTGGGACCGGCAATCATATCGATGCCGACAGTTCCCGCCACTATTTTTTTGGCAAGGGTAACATAAATATTTCCCGGCCCAACGATAACGTCTACTTGCGGGATCGTTTCAGTCCCGTAAGCCAGGGCGGCAATGGCCCATGCACTTCCTGCCTTGTATATCTCATCAACACCGGCCTTTTTGGCTGCCACCAGCAAGTGGGGATTTATTTTTCCATTTCTGGTGGGGGGCGTCACCATGACAATTCGGCCGACACCGGCAATGCGGGCGGGAATAGCCCCCATCAAGACAGAAGAGACCAGCGGGGTCTCACCCCCGATTCCGCCCGGTACATAAACACCCGCCGCAGCGACAGGATTCACGAGCTGGCCGAGTATGGTCCCGGGCCGTTGGGTGTTTATCCAGGACTTGGGAAACTGCAGGCGGTGAAAAGCTTCAATTTGGGATGCGGCCCGGTTTAAACTGCGCCTAAACGCTCTATCGACCTTTTTTGTCGCGTCCCTGAGTTCGCGGGCGGTAACTTTTAGGGACACTGCTTTCAAGCCCGGCGCATCAAAACGGTTGGTGTATTTGATCAGGGCCTTGTCTCCATTCTTTTTCACATCTTCCAGGATGCGATTGACTTCGTAAAGATCCTTTTTTTTAAATCCAAGCTCGCGGTTAACAATCGCCGCGATTCGCTTTTGTGCAACTTTTGATGGGTATCTATAAATCTTCATGCGAGGTGCTTTCATTTGAGTGCCTGTTCAGGGGCTCACGGTCACCCACTGCTCTATCCATGGTTTCCTATGGATGTCAAACAAATTTTTCACGATATTGTCTGGCTATAAGTGGTTTTAAAACCACTTATAGATACAGGTTGACATATCAGGTGCTATCTGCACACATAAAAGTTCTGCAAAAAAGTGAGCTGCCGAAGTATGCCCGTATAAAGCCCTTTATGGTGTGATGGTAAAATACGCCTTTCCGGTATGGAGTCAAGCAAGGAGGAAAGAAATGAGCGCAAACAGAATTCATAACTTCAACGCGGGTCCTGCCGCCCTGCCGCTCAGTGTTCTACAAGAGATTCAAGCGTCTTTTTTAAATTTCAAAGGATCGGGTATGTCGGTTACCGAAATCAGTCACCGCTCCAGATGGTTCGATGAGGTCATCAACGATGCCGTCACCCGGACAAAGCGCCTCCTCAATTTAGATGAAAACTTTCATGTGCTTTTTATCCAGGGCGGCGCCAGCCTGCAGTTTTGCATGGTACCCATGAATTTTTTGCCGGACGACAGGTCGGCTGACTATGTTGATACCGGGACCTGGTCAACAAAAGCCATTACAGAAGCCCGGATACAGGGCAAAAGGGTTAACGTCGTTGCCTCCTCGGCCGATAAAAATTATTCATATATCCCCCGCGATATTCAATTCAGCAAAGACGCGGTGTATGTCCACATTACTTCCAACAATACCATTAAGGGGACCCAGTGGTCAAAGTTCCCGCAAACAAATGGTATTCCTATCATTGCCGACATGTCATCGGACATCATGAGCAAATCTTTTGATCCTGCGCCTTTCGGCCTGATTTACGCCGGCGCCCAGAAAAACATCGGTCCTGCCGGGGTGTGCATGGTGATCGTGCGGGATGACATGTTAAATATGATACCGGATACGCTGCCGACCATGCTTACTTACAACACGTTTGTTTCCAAAAATTCATTGTTCAACACGCCGCCTTGTTTTGCGATATATACCGTGCAACTGGTTATGAAATGGCTGGAGGAAACCATCGGCGGTCTCGAAAAAATGGCGGCCATCAACCAGGAAAAAGCCCGGCTGCTTTATGATTTCCTGGATTCGAGTCAATATTATAGAACCACCGCTGAACCGGACAGCCGTTCTTTGATGAACATCACCTTCAGACTGCCGGATGAAGATCTGGAGAAACGTTTTGTCGAAGAAGCTCTGGAAAACGGATTGGGTGGTTTAAAGGGCCATAAATCAGTTGGCGGCTGCCGGGCATCCATTTACAATGCCACCACGCTGGATGCCGTCAAAGCCTTAATCGATTTTATGAAAAATTTTGAAAACCAAAAAGGCTAAATTCCGTCCTGGCATGTGACCTTGGTTTCTCTTGACATTGCCCGGGAATACGAATAATGAAACATTATGGGCCAACCGTAAGGGAATTGGAAGCATCGGCTGTCGTTACTGCAGTCCGTGCCGTTTATTGGATTCTGTAAAAACTGTTTCGGGATAAGGAGGTGCCACATGGATAAGATTTTACGTATTAACATGGGGCCGGATGGCGACCCCAAGTACACTCAAGAATCCCCTGGCGATTACCAGGGTCTGGCAGGGCGAGCGTTGACATCAGGCATTGTTTCAAAAGAGGTGCCGCCGCTGTGCCACCCGCTGGGTGAAAACAATAAACTGGTCATCGCACCCGGAATGCTCAGCGGAACGACGGCGGCGATGTCCGGACGAATTTCGATTGGCTGCAAAAGCCCCCTGACCGGTGGTATCAAGGAATCCAACGCCGGCGGGCAGGGTTCCCAGGTACTTGCCCGGCTCGGTTATGCCGCCATTGTTTTGGAAGGCAAGCCCAAAGATGATACGCTTTACAAAGTCCTGATAAACAAAGACGGCGTTCAGATAACCCCGGACAACAGCTTGTGCATGCTGGGCAATTATGATTTGGTCGATAAAATAAAAGCGGATCATGGTGAAAAGGTCGCCTGTATATCCATCGGTCCCGCCGGTGAAATGAAAATGGCGGCAGCTTCGATAGCGTTGACGGACATGGAAATGCGACCCACCCGTCACGCCGGTCGCGGCGGAACCGGCGCCGTCATGGGTGCCAAGGGCGTAAAAGTTATCGTACTGGATGACGCCGGTATGAAAATGCGTGCTCCCAAAGATCCGGACAAATTTAAAGCCGCCAATCAGGCATTTGTCGCCGGGCTCAGAAAACATCCGGTCACCGGAGAAGGACTTCCGGCTTATGGAACCAATGTATTGACCAATGTTATCAGTGAAGCTGGCGCCTATCCGACCAAAAACTTCATGTGGGGCCGCTTTGATACCTGCTCCAAAATCAGCGGCGAAACCCAGGCTGAAACAGAAAATGCCCGGGGTGGTAAAGGCTCTGCGACCCATGGGTGTCATAGAGGCTGCATCATACGTTGCTCAGGAACCTTTTTTGACAAAGACGGCCACTACCTGACCAAACAGGTCGAATATGAGACGGTGTGGGCCCACGGCGCAAACTGCTGCATCGATGATCTGGATGCCATCGCTATGCTGGACCGCCTGGATGACGATTACGGCCTGGATACAATCGAAATGGGCGCAACCATTGCAGTTGCAATGGAGGCCGGAATTGCCGAATTCGGTGATGCCGAAGCCGCTATTAAACTTGTAAAAGAGGTCGGCAATGGCACCGATCTGGGGCGTATCCTGGGAAACGGCGCAGCCATCACCGGAAAAGTGTTCGGTGTTGAAAGGGTCCCGGTTGTTAAGGGCCAGGCCATGCCGGCCTATGATCCCAGAGGGATTCAGGGTATTGGCGTCACCTATGCCACCAGCACCCAGGGAGCCGATCATACCGCAGGCTATGCGGTGGCCACCAACATTATGAATATCGGTGGAAGTGTGGATCCTCTAAAACCGGAGGGACAAGTCGAGCTGTCACGCAACCTACAGATTGCAACAGCCGCTATTGATTCCACCGGCATGTGCCTGTTTATCGCCTTTGCCATTATGGATCAGGAAGATACCTTTCAGGCCCTGATCGACTTGATCAATGCTTTTTACGGGCTGAGCCTGACAGCTGATGACGTAACTGATCTGGGTAAAAAAGTTCTCACTTCTGAAAGAGACTTTAACGCCCGGGCCGGCCTGACAGCCGAAACCGATCGTCTGCCCGAATACTTCCAGACGGAGAAACTGCCACCCCATAATATTACCTTCCAGGTCAAAGATGAAGACCTGGATCAGGTATTCAACTGGTAAAACGAAGCCGGTATGCTGATTGAATTCATGGGGAGCTCTTTAAAAGAGCTCCCCATTTTCTTGCCTGAAACATTTTTTGATGCCCGGAAAAAAATATTATAAGTGAGCCCCTGAACTAAGACCGGCCGGGTACTTGTTGTAGTAAACAGAATTGAGGTGCATTCAGCGAATCATGAAGAACACCGACAGCTTGACCATAGAGATGACCATCAGAACCGATCTGGTATCGCGATTTTACCCGATGCTTGCGGCAGGCTTTATGGTCAAAGCCCAAACGGCCTGCAGCATAAAGGATTTATTATGCCGGCAGATCGGTATTCGTGAAGATTATCTGGAAAAGGAAATCCAGACGATCTTTTTGGAGGGTAAAGCCATAGATGATGTAGACGCACCGGTTGTACAGGATGGATCAATTCTGTCGTT
>CAMYNZ010000018.1 GCA_947259865.1 uncultured Desulfobacterales bacterium
CGCCGTCGGCCAATCCTCCATTATTGCCGATCGTGTTGGCCTGAAACTTTTCGACTATCACGTCACTGAATCGGGCTTCGGCGCAGATATCGGCTTTGAAAAATTCTGGAACGTCAAATCCCGCTTCAGCGGATTGAAACCGCATGTATCGGTTCTGACCACCACCATCCGCGCGCTGAAAAGCCACGGCGGCGGACCCAAGGTGACACCGGGCATCGCCATGCCGGATGAGTACACCAAGGAGAACCTGGAAATGGTTGAAAAGGGCTGCGTGAACATGGTGCATCACATCAACACCATCCGCAAGGCCGGCATCAACCCGGTGGTGTGCATCAACCGGTTCTACACCGACACGGATGCGGAATGTAAAATTGTCCGCAAGGCGGCCGAGGCGGCCGGTGCCCGCTGCGCCGAGTCCAAACACTGGGAACTGGGCGGTGACGGTGCCCTGGAATTCGCCGATGCCGTCGTCGAAGCCTGTGAAGAAGAAAACGACTTCAAATTCCTCTATCCGCTGGAGATGAAACTGCGCGACCGGGTCGACCTGATCGCCAAAGAAGTCTACGGTGCGGACGGTGTTGCCTGGACCCCGGATGCCGAGGCCAAGGCCAAAATGCTGGAAAATGATTCTAAATACGCCGATTTTGCCACCATGATGGTCAAGACCCATCTGAGCCTGAGCCACGACCCGACGGTCAAGGGTGCGCCCAAAGGCTGGACGCTGCCCGTTCGGGACGTGCTGATTTATTCCGGTGCCAAGTTTCTGTGTCCCTGCGCCGGTACCATCAGCCTGATGCCCGGAACCTCGACAGCAAGACCGGCCAGGTGACAGGGTTGTTCTAATTCGGGTAACGTAATTAACAAAACAATGGGGCCTGGATACACTATCCGGGTCCCATTTTTTTATCCGCAGGGTTCCAAGGTTCAACGTTCAAAGGTTCAGAGGTTCTTCTTTGAATGCTGGCCGCAGGTATCCGGCTGCTCGCTGCCCAGAATTCGTAATTGCAACACGGAACGCGGAACCCGCAACCCTGAACCCTTGAACCTTAGGGTCTGACACCTGAAGCCTACTTTTTGTGACACCTGAAACCTGTAGTAAATGAAATGCGCGTCTTACTCATCAACCCCTTCTATCCCATTTCGGAAACTCCCTCCCCTCCCCTGGGTCTGGCCTATCTGGGTGCGGCCCTGCAACAGGCCGGCGTCCAGGTAAAGATCCTGGATTATGTTGTTTATCCGTATCGGCGCGATGCGCTTGCGTCTGTTTTGAAAGAATTTAAACCCCACGTTGCGGGTGCCAGCGCGGTCAGCATGACGGTTGACCATGCCAGACAGGTCCTCGAAGATGTAAAGACCATCGATCCTCACGTCTTAACGGTCATGGGAGGACCGCACGTCACATTTTGCGCGCCAGAAACACTGGAGACTTTTGCGGAGTTGGATGTTGTTGTTATCGGCGAGGGGGAGGAAACGCTGGTTGATCTCTTGGGTGCGGTTGAGTGCGCTCGCGATTTCGATACGGTTAGCGGCATCGCCTATCGCGTGGGTTCGAAAATCAGAACCACGACAGAACGGAAACGGATCAAAAATCTGGACGCACTGCCGCTTCCGGCCAGACACCTGCTGCCGCTGGGCAGATACCGGGCCCTGGGGATGCCCATGAGCGTAACCACCAGCCGCGGATGCCCCTATCAATGTATTTTCTGTGTCGGTCGCAAAATGGTCGGCGCCCGCGTTCGTTACCACAGCGCCGAACGGGTCGCCGCTGAACTGCAAGCCCTGGCAAATCTCAAATTTCATCAAATCAACATCGCCGATGATCTTTTCACGGCCAATCCAGATCACTGCCTGGCGGTCTGCGAAGAAATCTTGAAAAGAAATTTAAAAATCAACTGGACCGCATTTGCGCGGGTCGACACGGTTTCAGAGAGGCTTTTATCAAAGATGAAAACCGCCGGGTGCACGGCCGTCAGTTTTGGGATCGAATCGGCCAATCCAGCCATCTTAAACACGATCAAGAAAGGAATCACCGTTCAGCAGGCGCAGGATGCGGTCAGGAAATGTCTGCGGGTGGGGATCAGCCCGTATGCTTCCTTTATTCTGGGACTTCCGGGTGAGACTCCTGAAACGATCGCAGAGACCAAAGCGTTTGCCGCCAATTTGCAGCAAGAAGGCCTAGCATACGGATTTCACATTTTAGCCCCTTTTCCGGGGACCGAGGTTCGTGAACAGGGCGGGCGACTGGGGATTCGAATCCTAACCGATGATTGGTCAAGGTATGATGCCAACCGGGCAGTCGTCGAGACCGTATCCGTAAACCACCGGAAACTGGACGCCGTGGTGGTTGACTGGGAGAACAAATACGATCAGTATCTGGGACATATCCACCAAAGTATCCAGAATGCAACTGCCACTGAGGATGAGATCCGGCAGCTTGAGAACCTTGAAAACACCGTGACGATTTATGACTTGATGATGAACCCTGACATTGAAAAAAGCGGCGTGTTATCATTACCGACCGGTGGCTCTGTGATCAACAAAGAAAATGAGCTTGGAATTCTCATGGACCGCATAGCAGGTTCGAGCGAAATCGACCGCCGGAAACTTAAAACCGCTCTGCAGCATGCCATTGAAAATGGAGATTTGGAATTAAGCGACAGCCACGGCAGGGTGGGATGGAAATGGCGCAGTTTTCTAAAGCCCGCACCAAAAGTGCCTGAAATGCCTAAAGTGAGCTAATCCGCCAGAGGTGGATAAAAATGTCTAAAGCCCGCCCTCGCGCTATAAAATACAATCATGTGATTATTGCAGTTAACGGCGCGGAATTTCGAATAACCCATAAAATCTGTAACTAAGGTCTGGGCCAGGGTGATGGTCTCGCTCGCACAGCTCAGGCGCTCCATCTTTTTTAAAAGCATTCAGGTATTGGATGGTGTTTTGAAGCCAATTCTAATGCTATCCCCAGAAATTTGACATTTTTTTAAGCCCGGCGGAGGTCTGACGGGCTAGGGCCTCGAGATCATCAACCTTTAAACCCAATCGGTCGGCCACCGGACCAAACGGTTCGATTGTAGGCCCCTCTTCAGCATTTCCGAAACCTGTCATCAGGCCCAGCGTGTTGGCAACATGCACAATATCGCTCAACGTGCAGCTCTTTTCACAGGATTCCGGGTCGTGGTGCCATTGAACGGCATTCACCAGCTCCGGCGGAAAAGACCATTTTTGTAATATATGACCCCCGATCTCGGCATGGTTTGTTCCCAGCACCATAGATTCGGCGACATCAAACGTAATTCCTTTCAGCACCATGGTTTCGATCTGCGCTAAATCCTTTTTTACGAAACTGCCAAGTATCAGTTTGCCGACATCATGCAGCAGGGCCGCCGTGAAAACTTCATCCGTATCGGGTATTTTCAGGGCCTTTACCAATATCTCGGCCGCCACGGAAACCGCAATCGAATGCCGCCATAACTGCCCGCTGCGCAAATCATAACCCGGGATGGTTTTTTTCATTAACGGACTCATACAGATGGTCATCACCACCTGCAGCAACCGTTTCCACCCCAGCAGAACGATCGCCTGTTTGACCGAACTGACTCTGGTGGGGATACCAAAATAGGCAGAGTTGGTAAGCTTCAGGATGTTGGCGGTAAGCCCGGGATCATATTTTAAAATACTCTCAATTTCAGCTGTGGTTGAATCCGAATTGTCAAGAAGCGGCAGTAATTTCGCTGCCGTAGCCGGCATGCCCGGAAATGCTTCGATTTCCAGCATAATGCGGTATAATTTTCGGTTGCTCACAGATCCTGCCTCCACCCGGGTGATCCGGGCAAATGGACGAACTTATATATGGATATATCGGTCAGAGGGGTTAAAACTTGAGCAGATTTGGAGGGTCATCTGATAAAGGTGTCAGGTGTCAGTGTTCAGGAATCGAAGGTGGGTTAAAACTTCGATTGACAATTTGATATCGCAGCTTCTTGGGAGTCTCTCAATGTTTGTATATGTTGGAGATCCATCAGGTTTTAAAACGAATATAAAACCTGTTGTATATAGCAAGCAGTTTTAACGGCTGCCAGCTGAGCGGCCGGGGATCGATGCTTAAATGACTTGATCGGGAACCCAAACTCCCATTTGGGCTGTCTGCAGCTGCAATATCCCGCGTCCGCTCCAGCGAGTTGTTAGGTTGCTCAGAGGGACAAATACATTGCCAAATGACCTGGCTACAAAAATCAAGCTCAAGCTTTGAACTCAATGATGAGTGCATGTACCACTGTCTCTCCGACATTCTCCATGGCGTGAGTGAGCTCATTGCCCCATAAGAGCTCTCCGGCGGTGCGCTCCATCGTCTTTGTGCTTCCATCAGTGAATGTATCTTGGACTCTGTATGGCGACAGAGTGTAGATCAAATGCTCGGGGTGCCGGTGCATACCGTGGCCCTGGCCCGGAGCAATCAGCGCCTCGAGCACTCGCACTCGCCTGTTCTCGAGGCGAACTTCAAACTTGTCTGGATCAAGCACAACTGGGTCGAGTGACGATTCCTCTGCCATAACTGCCTCCTCAATATCACGCTTGATAAATTCGGTTGGAATTTTAATTGTTGATGTTAGCGCCATCTAACAGGTACTAGGCGGAATCTATTATATCTAATATAATAGACTCTATATAATAAAATTAGAATATCCCTTATAAAAAGAACCACTCATAGTTTTGGACCATCTTGCCAATAGCACAAATTCAACAAAATTTCATGTATATCGAGAGTATCACAACTTTTCGAATATTGCAGATATCATTATTGGTAGTTGCTAAGTCGAGTAAATTCGTATTTCAAGTATTGTCAAATCAGCTTCGCCCAGAAGCACATTCAATTTTTATCATCTGTCTTTTGGGGTCTGACGCGACCCTCTGAAACCTGCCACCTGAACACTGAACTGCCAACGACAGAACTCGGCGGTTAGCTGTCATCATCCAGGCACTTTTGCACGGCCGTCACTATCGTATCATAGCCTGTGCAGCGACACAGGTTGCCTGCCAGGCCTCGACGAATGTCATACCGGCTTGCCTTCTGAAGCTTGTGTTTTTCGACAAAAGCCGTGGCTGCCATTACAAAACCGGGCGTACAGATGCCGCATTGCACGGCCCCCTCATTGACAAAGGCCTCCTGCACCCGGGACAGGCCATCGGTGCGGCTTTCGCCTTCTACGGTTCGAATGGCTCGGCCGTCGGCCCAGACCGCCAGATAGAGACAGGCATCGATGGGCACATCGTCGAGCAATACGGTGCATGCGCCGCATTCACCCACGGCACAGCCCTGTTTGACACTGATCAATCCCAGCTGCTCCCGCAGTACTTCCAGCAACGACTGGCGGACATCAACCGTAATCTCCTTTTTCTTTCCGTTCACCGTAAAGCGGATCGTATGGTTAAAGCTCACTGAATGTTCCCTCCTGCATTTATAATCGCCTGTTTGACAACCCGATGGGCCAGTGTTGCGATGATCTGCAAGCGAAACTCCTTGGCAGCCCGCCACGAGGTCCGCGGGCTGACATCATCCTTCGCCGCTTCAGCAATATCGTCCAGCAGTTGTCGCGATATCTTGCGGCCGCGGATTTTATTGCCGACCACGGCGACGCTGTGCAGTTGAATTTCAGAGGCCAGCGTGCGTATATGCCCGGCCGTATCTATACTGCGACGACCCGGTTCCACCACCACGATGAGTTTGTCCACCGCCCTGGCGGTTGCCCTGCCAAGGTGTTCGATCCCGGCCTCCATATCCATGACCACCACTTCGTCCCGGGCCAGGACGATATGGGTCACGAGGGCTTTGAGCAGCGTGCTTTCAGGGCAAATACATCCGGCGCCGCCTTTTTTAACACCGCCCAATCGCATGAGTTTGATATTATCGAGTTTTACCGATAAGGCGTCGGGGAGATCATCCACTTTGGGGTTGAGTTTGAAGTAGCCACCGATAGTTCCCGGTTGTGCTCCGGTTCTTTCCAGGACAAGATCCTGCATCTCCGAAATGGGTGTAATTTTATGGGCATCCTGGATACCAAGGGCCGATCCAAGATTGGCATCCGGATCGGCATCGATGGCCAGCACGCGTTTGCCCGCTGCATTGAGGGTTCTCGACAGCAACGCCGCAAATGTGGTTTTACCCACCCCCCCCTTGCCGCTAATCGCCAGTTTCATTTTTTATTTAATTCCTTCCGATTAAAATTCTTTCACAAGATAACACAAGATTTCCAGGAGGCAAGGAAATGAGGAATTCTCCATGAATGATTTAGGACGATTGATGTTGAATAGTTGGGTTTCGGGCTTTGGATTTCGAATTTTCACTGTTGTACGGGTGTTAAAAATCCGGATCCGGACTGAACATCCAACTGGATGGCAAAATCATCGTAGTACACAGTTTCAACCCCATCCCCGGTGGCATGCAGGCCCAGCTCCGGTCGGCTGAATGGGAAAAGGCTGCTTGGTGAAGTGAGGGTGTCGGTGGCGATAAGAGTATATTTTCCGTCCCCATCCGGAAGTCGTGTTACGGAAGCGTCCACCTCGAAGTTCCACTGTACCAGGGTGAAATAGTCTTTTTCAACGGTCAGCGGTACCCCGGGATCCAGCGGCCAATTCGCGGTGCCGATGACATTGGGTTGACGCAGTTGATCATAAGGGTTTCCGTCCGGTGTACCCTCACCGATTTTGTTGCCATAGTAGGCTTGGATATAATTTTCACGGGATTTGATGCTCTGTGCCGTGGCCAGGTTGGTACCTTTCCCGGCCACATCCAGGGGATTACCGGTTTGAAAGGATGTGGTTGATAACTTGTTGAGTATGACAAAACCACTGGCATCACCGCCGGCCCATGAGCCGGATTGCACAACGGGCGGGACAATAACGACACCTTCAGCCCCATTGGACTGGCTCACCGTATCCCCTTTTTCAATGGCCGTTGTCCCACCGCTGTCAAATTGAATCGAAGCGCCTTCTGCAAGTCGCACCAGCAAGGTTGCATCTTTGATATCGAAGTCCCTGATTATCTTTATATCATCCACCCACCAGCCGTCACGGGTATCACTATCACCGAATCTTTCAAACCGAAATCGGATTTTAACGTTTGCAAATCCGGCGGCGGCACTCAGATCGAGTTCAACCGGCGCCCAGCTGTCCTGGTTGCTGGTGTAGGAGGCCAGCGGCAGCGACCATGAAGAGCCATTGTCAGTTGAAAATTCAACCCGTCCCCAATCCGAGGATGAAGAAAGACGGTGTCTGTGCCAGAACCTGAGCTTGGCTGAAGTGGCATCGGATAAATCGATGGACTCGGATATCAGGTTGTCGTTCCAGGTGACGCCAGCCGGCGGATCCGCATAGCTTCCGGTAGGGCTGGTGGTCCAGGCAAAACTGCCGCTGTTCACAAAATTTCCGGCGCGTACCCACGGACTCTCGGCCGTCCAGCCGCCAACCCCTTCTTCCACATCATCGCCAAAAAGCCGGCCGATTTCGCTGTAAGCCAGCCATTTTCGACTTGTACCATTTCCGGTTTGCTGCCAGAGAACGACCAGATTGACGTCATCTTCAGGGACCAGCGAATTGTCAATTCCATCATCCGGCACGGCCCCAACATTTCCCCGCATAAAAGACAGTCCGTAAAAATCCTCATCTTCATCCAAACGAAAAGAGATGCCGGCAGTGTAATAGACGGGTATGCCCAGGCCATCGAATCCATAATCGTCGGGTACGGGAACCGTATCAAACCCTACCTTGACCTGGGTGTCATAGCTCAGGTAATTACCCGCCAGGCGGTGAGCGGAGGCAAAGTTAACATTTGTCGATGACCAGTTTAGGGAAATCAGGCTGGCTTTCGACACACCGAAACCGGCGGAGGTACCGGTTACTTTTAAAACATTTTCACCGCCGATATCCGTGACTGCCTGGGAACCCAGTGTCGAAGCGTTCCAGCTGCTGGTGTCGTCAAAGGGGTCAAGAAATTCAACTCTTTCCGGTTCGGTCGGCGGACCCGGAAGGGGAACATTATAGGTGATTTGGCGGGTTGCCCCCAGATCGTGCTGCCCGGCGGTTCCCAGGGAAACAACCCGTAAAAATGGTTCGAGAACGACATCGGTGGACGAATCAACCGCGACACTAAACGTTTGGCTGGGGTCTCCGGCATCGGTGATGTTTTCCAGGATATTTCCATTACGAGACACATACGCATATTTTATGCCGTTGATTTTAAACTTGCCGTTGCGGGGCGGGAAAGTCGACGCATTGGCCAGGGTGAGATCACTGTTTTCGGTCATGGTGCCGGCACCCGAAGGGTTGGCCACCGGTTTGACGATCATGTTATCATTAATTGTTTCCGATATAACCGACGTCAGCGTGAACGTTCCGCTGATATCGTCGTAGGCCGTGTAATCGTAGATGACCTCGTCGTTTGTAATGCTGTCACTGATTTCGAGTTTACCGGTGGCCGGCACCGTCAGATCGGCCGGCTGGATCCCGGTAAACTTGGTTACCAGCAAATTGGTCGTACCCGGGTTGTGGGCAATTGCCGTGGTGTAGAAGAAGGGATAAAAATTAAGTTTGAATTTCTCGGTAGGGTCACTCAGGCTGAATTCCACATTGTGTATTCCCTCAATAATCAAGTTTCTATCATCTTCCACCGCATTGTCCACATCGAGATCACCGGTGTTGAGGTATTCGCTGGCGGCGTATCGGAAGCCGGATTCAGCCAGATAATACGCCCGGGCGGTGCTGTTGGCGGTTACCTGGTTTGAGGTCGAGGTGCTTGTCAGCGATACCATGCCGGCCGCCAGCACCGCAAAAATCAGCATGGTCACCACCAATCCCACCAGTACGTTTCCCCTGTCGCTGGGAATCAGCGCTGTAAATTTCGGGTGATACCGGCGAAATAAACGCGTCATTATCTGAGATATCAAACAGGAAATGACGATTATCAGGGGGATGGCAGCCGGGTGACTTAGTGAAAGATAGGCCAACCCGACAGCGGGCAGAAGAAAAATGCGGGCCGTGGTGCGGGCCCAGGCACGATTTTTTATGAAACGGGCAAGCTCCGGGCCCACGACGTAATAGGCCTTAACCAGTGCGCGCCCCCCTCTCCAGGTTTGCAGGTGTCTGTCTCTGAACTGTCGCAAGACCAGGACCATGGGATGTTGCGGTTGACCATAGGCGGCGGTTGCCACAAAGCAGTCGTATTGGGGGGCTGTAAACGGTGCCGTCGTCGGCGGGGCGCCACCGAAATTGTTGGTGTTTCTCGGGTTTATGGTGGTTGCAAAGGTGAGTGGCGGCCCGCCGCCGCTGACCTGGTTTAGCACCAGCGTGGCTCTCAGGGCGGACAGCAAATCGATGTCGTCAGTCAGCAGCCATGGATCAGGGCCCTTGAAGTAGCTGATCGATAAACTCTGGACGTTGTCCACCAGGATGTCGCCGCTTCCCGGCAGGGTTGTCTGGGTGGGTGGCAAATTGAAAAACATCTCCACGGTATTGCCGACCTGGGCGATTGCGAGCCGGCCGGTGGGATTGTCAAAAATGACCCAGGGCTGGACATCGTTTCTGGCAGCGATTACCGTCAATTCCATCAGTTCGCGTTTGATACGGGTCATGGAAAGCTGTACTTTTTGCGCCATGTGTACATTTTCTTTGGTCTGGATGTATCCCTTAGTACCGGTCACAATTCCCATCCCGGCTATGGCGGCCATGATCCCTACGATGACCAGAGAAACGATCACTTCAACCAGCGTAAATCCTGATTCTTTGTGCATTGTTTCCACCATTTTCTTAATTTTTACCCCGGGATACCTTTTCCTCGTTTTGATGAAGCAATGGATTCCGGGTCAAGCCCGGAATGACGAAAAAGTGATCCAGTCATTTATACTATTTTCGATACGTTAAATTACCTTGTAAATATAGCCGACAATCTCTGGCCCCCGTGTGTAATCGTGATCTTCAGGATTCGGGGATCCGCAGAGGCATCCGGCACCTCAACTCCGCCGCTGAACTTAATATATTGGGTTTGATAGGTGTAATCCCCGAAGTAAGGCGGAGGAAGCGAAGCACCGTTTTCGACGTCGCTTTTGAAATCTGCCAGCGGGTTTGAAGTGGACGTTAAAAGCCGGTTGCGATAATGGGCATTCATTTTTTCCATTATCTCATTTACCGAAAAGCCGTCCTGAACCATGCTGACCGGTTCATAGCTTTGCTGCATGCTGGTCCCCATGACCTGCAAAAAAATAGTTCCCAGAATTGCAGCCACAATAAAGGTGATGATGACTTCCAGAAGCGTGAATCCCTTTTTGTTGTTTAAAACTGTATTCATGGTATGAAGCCCGTGTTTTTGGTGATGGAGATATTCAGGGTGCTTGAACCGTCAGAGACAGATATCGTTCGATCCGCGGCTTGCACGGTGGTTGCGGTGTGATCGGTGTGGGGGATGCCACGGGTGTCGAAACAGATGATGGCGCCGGATGTCATCGAAAGACCATTGCCGGAAAGGTTGACCTGGTCGGCGTTTTCACTGGGCAATTTAGTTTTTACAACCGGTGGAAGCGCTGCCGGGTCATATTTGAAAAGCCAGTAATTGTTTCCGCCGGCATCGGATTCGATGCCAAAGCTCAAGGTGGAATTTACAGCCTGGGTCTGTGCATAACGCAGGTGCGCCTTCAGGATCTCGTTTTGAACAATCAGATCGGTTCTCGTGCTTTGGGCGCGGCCGATAACAAACGCCGTGATGATACCCATGACGATCAGCACCGTAATAATTTCAATTATGGTAAAACCGGATGTGTTTTTTAAATTCATATATTCCTCCCACCCACGGCTGTATTCACCCATATTCCAGCTAATGATTGTATTTGACCCGCCGGCCGGTCCATTTAGTCTGGTATTTCTGGAGAACCACCCATAAAAAGCCCCCCAGAACCAGGGCGCCCCCTACAAAACAGAGCAATCCCGCAGCATTGAAGGGATTTCCCGGAGTATTCTGTATCCCAATTCCGTTAAAAACCGTAAAACCGATATATATAATCGTACCCGCCTGGGCGATTCTTATGGCGGAAGCGCTTTTTTTTGTGAGAATGATTCCCAGGGCTGCAAACCCCAGGGCATTGAGCATGGCCAGTTGCGGTTGAATGGTGATCCATACGGCCAGGGATGCCTGGGTTCCCAGGGCTTTCAGACCGCTAACGATCACGATGCTCAAAATAAAGTAAAAAAAACCGGCCAGATAAAAGCACAGGGCACATTCGGTTGCATCCGCCACATCGGTCCACATGCGAATATTTATTGTTCTGAATCCTTCAAGCAGGCGGACAACTGGACTCGGGCGCTCAGAAGCAGCCAGACGATCCATAACGTTTACGGTAAAGTCGGGCGGGACGGGCAGCCGGGATGCGTTTTTCAGCAGCGGGATAATGGGTTTGAATCTTTCCTGGGACTCAAAATTATCCGGCAATTGCGACTCCGGTTTACCGGGATATTTATTTTTGAGCCGGGATTTGTCTGAAGATTGATCCGATGACATCAGCTTTCCTCTTCCGATTTCAGCAGATCGGCCAGTTTATCAAGTCCGCGATAGACTCTCATTTTGGCCGTGCTGACTGAAATATCCAGGATCTTTGCAATATCCTTAAAGGCCAGGTCCTGATAATATCTTAAAATGACTGCTTCCCGCTGGCGATCAGGCAGGCTCTGTATTTTTACGGCAAGTTGCCGGGATTGCTCCATCCGATCTACCATGACTTCCGGGTTATGGGGATCGACAACTTTCCGATTTTGAAAATTTGATTCTTCAGCGGCGATCTGAATCGATTTGCGTTTTTTTTGGTAGTTTCGCAGAACATTTAGGGCAATCGAATACAGCCAGGAGAAAAAATGTCGGTTGATGTCGTAGTTTTTTAGCGACGCATAGGTTCTGATAAATATTTCCTGGGCTAAATCATCCGTTTCCTGATGATGACCGGTCATTCTGTAGACCAGATTGTAAACCGGACCTTTGTACTTATTCACCAGGCGGGCATAGGCCTGCTGATCTCCGCTGAGAATTTGTGCAATGATTTTATTGTCTTCGTCTGTATCCATATACAACTGAACAAAAAAAAAGTCACAAAAACGGATAAAACAGAGAATTTCAATCAGGATACATCTTACTCAATTTTACCCGCTATAGAAACCAGAAAGTTAACCCGCCAAGGATCTTTGGCGGGTTAATCCGACAAAGCTTTTTGGCGGATTTGCGGTCATCGGCCGAAAAGGCAAAAGCACTTGAGTGTTTTAATCGGTGCACCTGTAACCGGGTGCTAAGCAACCGGTTTGTATAGCAAGAAATGAATAATCAAAGGCGAATGCCGGTGGGATGATGTATGTAAAAAACCGTATTGTGGTAGATAAAAGCAAACGATGAATACCAAAGGGATAAGCCGAAATAGAATAACGTCACTGCCATCTTGCGGTGGCAATACTGGTTGAAACGGTCCGGTTTAAGATCAAGGTTTGTGCGCCAAATCCCAGCGTGCCGCCGGAGGCGTTCGGCCCCGCGGTCCAGCTATAAGAGCCTCCGAGATCGGTGCTCATCGCGGTCCAGATGTCGGCGTCATTGGTATATCCGCCGGGTGCGAATTTCAGATTTGTCCAGGTCAGGGTTTCCCTCGAATTCAGCTCGGTGATTCCTGCCACCAATGCCCTGTTCTCAGCCAAATCGGTAATATCGATGTATTTTTTAGTAGCCACCGAGGCCATCACGCTGAGGATAACCAAAACCGCCATAATTTCGATTAAAGTGAACCCTGCCTGATTTGGCGTAAGAGAAGTTTTAATCATATTTTTTTTGCAGCCCGGTTAGCGTTTTCGTTGAAATAAGACCACAGGTGTTTGAACAACAGCCGGTCATTTGTCCAATTTTTAGGGAACCAATTATCTTCCAATCGGTATTATCTCCAGTTTGCCGGTGAGAGTGCGGTGGACGGCGTTCGGGTGAGGCTAACCGGGATTCCCGATTGAAAACTCAGGCTTCCACCAGCAGCCGTGGGGCCGACCGCCCAGGTATAGTGGGCAGCACCCAAAGAAGTATCCATGGTCGCAAATATGGTGGCGTCGTCCTGCCATCCGGCAGCGGAAACCTTTGCGTCAGCCCAGACTAAACTCTCCCGACCGTTAAGTTCTGAAACTCCGGAATCGATGGCTCGGTCCTTGGCGTTTTGGTCGAGATCGACGAATCTGGGAATTGCCATAGCGGCGAGCATACCCAGTAAAACTAAAACAGCAATGATCTCAATCAGGGTAAAGCCCCGGGATTCGAATATGACTTTTTTTGCGCCTGCTCTCATTTTACATCATCCAACAAATTCTGCTGCCTGCCTGCAAATTATAGGTTGTGACACCGGCAGGCCGATACAACAGATTTACCGGACCATTTACTGCTTTGATATAACCCCAGCTTAAAAAAAGGGCAGCAAGGATACCATGCTGCCCCGGTATAAGATACTGTAACGGCTAAAATGATTACGTTTATTGCCATGTTCCCGGCGAATTCAGCGTGGCAGCTGTCCGGGTTAGAGCCACCCCCGTGCCGGACTGAAATGAGATTGTACCACCCGCTGCGGTAGGCGCCACCGTCCATGCATAGTCTGCGCCCATATCGGTGTTCCATCCGCCCCCGGTGGTACCGGTCACTATTTCACTATCGAGTGCAGCATCACTGGCGAAAGATACGGGGCCTATTTTTAACTGGGCCCATCGTAGGTTTTCCCTGCCGTTGAGCTCTGATCGTGCAGCATCAACGGCCCGCTGTTTGGCGTTGGCTTCAAGATCGATGTATCGGGGTACTGCAACTGCAGCCAAAATTCCCAGGATGATCAGCACCGCGATGATCTCAACCAGCGTAAAACCCTCCTGGCTTTTTAACATATGTTTCGTTTTCATGCTCGTTTACTCCTTTCCTGATTTAAGACATTTAGAAAGTGTTTGCTGTCAAATTGTTAGGACACCCTAAAAGAGGATTTAACCTGCTGGATTTTATTTGCGCGCGATCAACGTTTCGGTGATGTCTCTATAGAGTCCTCTTTTTGTTCGTTGCAGAAGTTATACGCAAATCTTATGCCAGTTCGTCATTTTTTGATGAATTATCAGGGTTTGCTAAATAAACTATTATTATAACAGGAACTTATAGCACAGATTGAATCATTTTGCAAACTGAAATATCCCGGGTGCAATTTAATTTACAACAAATATTGTAGATTAGAATTCAAATTTTGTTGCCCTTGATGCTTTTTACGTCAATATTGTGCTTTTTTATTCTGTGCCACAGACTGCGTTGATTGATGCCGAGCAGTTCAGTTGCACGGACTTGAACCCCGCCTGTTTTTCGTAGTGCTTCGATGATCATATTTTTCTCGATTTCAGCCAGGCGTTCATCAATCGGTGCGTTCGCAGGCAGGGTGGGAATGACATCGTGCTGGTTTGTATCAAAAACGCCTGTAATGGACAGCGGAAGGTGGGTTGGTTCGACAAAACTATCGTCACAAATTACGGCGGCACGTTCGATGGTGTTTTGGAGTTCCCGGATGTTCCCCGGCCATGGGTATGCCATCATCATTTGCAGGGCCATTGATGACACTTCCACGGGTTTTGATAATTTATTGAGGAAATGATCCACCAGGGCCGGGATGTCTTCTTTCCTTTCCCTCAAGGGTGGCAGGTGAAGGGTAAAGACGTTGAGCCGGTAAAAGAGATCTTCACGGAAAGTTCCTTCGACCACCATCTGCTCTAAATTTTTATTGGTGGATGCAATAAAGCGAACGTCGACTTTTATGGTTTTACTGCCGCCGACGCGATAAAATTCCAGCTCCTGGATGACGCGGAGTATTTTCGACTGTAAATTATAAGGCATATCACCGATTTCATCCAGAAATATGGTTCCGTGGTTGGCCATATCGAATTTGCCGGGTTTAAAAGAGGTTGCCCCGGTGAAAGCGCCTTTTTCGTGGCCAAACAATTCGCTTTCAAGTAATTCTTCGGGAATAGCCGCACAGTTCAATTTGATGAAGGCTTTGTCCTTACGAAGGCCTTGTTCGAAGATGCTGGTGGCTACCAGCTCCTTTCCGGTGCCGCTTTCGCCCAGTATGAGGACGGTGGAATCGGTTGGAGAAACCTTCATAATCAGGCTCATGAGGCCGCGCATCTGGACGCTTTCGCCGATAATTTCCGGGAAAAAGTGTTTGGATTCCATACGGCTCAGAACGGTGGTTACCTGATTGAAGACATTGGTGAACTGTTCAATTTTGTCGACGGAGCCGGGCTTGTTTTTGCGACGGTCTGTGCTGGAAATCGGCGACAATGTGCGGGCTTTTTCCACGAACTGCTCGACGGGCTTCAAGATAAGGCGAACCAGGGCCAGGCCGGCCGCAAATGCAAGCGTTCCGATGATGCCGGAGGCCCAAAAAGCCATGCTCCCGCTGCCGAGTTTGTTGATGAGATCGTATTTTGTTAAACTGGCGGCCACGATAGCCGCAAGGATGCAAAATCCGCTGAAAATGAAAGGGATGATAATATAAAGGCTGACGTGATATCGCGGCAGTTTGTCCGGTTCTTTTAAAAATGATTTAAACATCTGTTTTCAAAAAGTGTTAGAAATTTAAATACATAACGATTTAGTGTTCATCCGGATGGAAACTACTTAACCATAGTGGTTAGATCCCACATGGGCAGAAAAATCGACAGCGCAAAAAAGCCAACAACGGCCGCCAGCCCAATGGTCAGCATCGGGCCAATGGCCTCCGAGAGCTTGTGCATCGAGTATTCGACCTCGGTGTCATAATGGTCGGCCACCTCCTGAAGCATTTCATGCAGATTTCCGGTTTCTTCCCCGATGGCCACCATATTGATCAGCATCGGGGTAAAGTATTTTGTCGATCGCAGCGGTTCTGCAATCCCCCGCCCTTCTTCAAGACGGTTTCTGATGTTATCCAACTCGCGGGCAACAGCAGCATTGCCTATGGTTCCCGACAAAATATCCATGGAGTCAAGGATATCCACACCGCTTGCGTGCAGGATTGAAAATATACTGGCGAAACGGGAGATGGCGGCTTTCAGCAGCAGAGGACCGATTATGGGGAACTCTAACAGGGTTGTGTCGCGTACCAATCGCCCGTTATCTGTCCTGAAATAAGCTATCAAAGCTACAACACCGAGGATGACCCCGCCCACAATCCAGAACCAGTAATTGGACATAAATGTATACAGGGCCATACATATCTGGGTCGGCAATGGCAGCACCAGTCCGGCATTGGTAAAAATGTTGACAAACTTTGGGATTACAAATGTCAGTAGTACGAAAAAAGCGACCATCAGAAAGATGACCACTATCATCGGATACTGGAGCGCAGATTTGATATCGGTTTTTACCTTGTGCTCATGCTCCAGGATATAGGTCAGGCGGTCAAGGATTTCAGGCAGCGCCCCGCTGGCTTCCCCGGCATGGACCATGCTGGAATAAAGAAGTGAAAATATCCGGGGGTGCTTGCCGAAAGCCTCATAAAGACTCGCGCCTTCATTGATGTCCTGGTACATGCTGCTCAAAATGTTACGGAGTTTCGGATTTTCAGCCTGATCCTGCAGAATTTGTAGAATATTCAGCATGGAAACACCGGTGCGGATCATCGTTCTGAACTGCTTGGTAAAAAGAATGATGTCAGGCGTTTTTATAGGGGTTAGCTGATCCTGGATGCTCCTGAACGTGATACCGGCCCCCGCCGCTTCCTTAACCTCCGTCGGTATTAGTCCCCGCGAAGACAGGATCATGTTGGCAGCTTCAATGGAATCGGCATCCAGCATGCCGGTGGAAGTGCTGCCGTCTTCTGTGATGACCTGATAGGAATATTTCGGCATCAAACAACCCCTGGGTTAAACGTTAGATATGAAACCTTGAACCCTGAATCTTTTAACCCGGCTCATAATTATTTATACCTAAATTGCAAGGTTCCGGGTTCCCCGTTCAACGTTCAAGGTTATAAAGTGCTGAACTGCAGTGCTTTGCTGCCAGTTTTTGGCCAGCTGCAGCAATCGGCAAATGGTTGAAGCAACATGGGTCGTTGGGTTCTCTATAATTCCCTGTAAGCTGGAAGATCGTCTTTGCTCAACCTTGAACCCTGAACCCTGAACTTTGAACCACTAGACCTTGAACCCTGAACTTTGAACCTTGAACCTTCATTTACACCAATACAGCCGACGCGGCTTCCTCTAATGTCGTTTCACCTCGGACCACTTTATTGGCGGCATCCTCTTTGAGAGTGGTAAAATTGCCGTTTGTTCGCGCAGCCTGTCCAATTTCGTTGGCTGATCTTTTTTTCAATACCATATCTTGAATCATATCATCGATGATGAGAACTTCATAAACACCGGTTCTGCCTTTGTATCCGGTGTGCATGCAGTTAAAACAGCCTTTGCCGTGCATGAAATTAGACTTTTTGACCTTTTTCAGATCCCAGAACTCCAAAGCCTCCGGTGGCGGCTCATACGGTTCCTTGCAGCTGGGACATATGGTTCTGACCAGACGTTGGGCAAAAGATACCAACATGACGGATGACACCAGAAACGGTTCAATCCCCATATCAATAAAGCGTGTAATGGCACCGGCGGCGTCATTGGTGTGCAAGGTGCTCAACACTCGATGACCGGTTAACGCAGCCTGAACCGCAATGGTGGCGGTTTCGCTATCCCGGATCTCACCCACCATAATGACATCCGGATCCTGACGCAATATGGATCGAAGGCCGTCAGCAAATGTCATTCCGGCTTTACGGTTTAGCTGGATTTGACGGATTTTTTCGATCCGATATTCCACCGGATCTTCCACGGTGATAATATTGATTTCGGGCTGATTGATTGCCTTCAGTATCGAATAAAGACTGGTGCTTTTTCCACTGCCGGTGGGCCCGGTGCTCAGTATCATGCCGTAAGGTTTTGTTATCATTGACTCAATTTTGGACCGGTCGGTATCCGACATGCCCAGCCGCTCCAACGAATAAACGCCGCTGCCGGTATCCAGCAGACGAAGCACCAGATTTTCGCCGTATATCGAGGGCATGGTGGAGGTTCTGATATTGATTTCTTTGTTTTTCATTTTGACGGTAAAACGTCCGTCCTGCGGGATCCTGGATACGGCGATATCCATGTTGGACAATATTTTCATCCGGGAGACAATCGGCAAAAACATGGCTTTGGGTGGTGCCGGTACCTCATGGAGTTTTCCATCAACCCGAAACCGCACCTGAACAAAATTCTTTTCCGGGCTGATATGGACGTCACTGGCACCTTCCCGGACCGCCTGGGAAAGAATGGAATTGACCAGACGGACCACCGGTGCTTCTTCGGCCATACCCTGAAGCGAGCTGACCTCGATGTCTTCGGTGACCTGCGTTTTTTCGGCTTCCTTGTCATATTCCATTTCCTCCATATCTTCGAGAACGCCGCCAATGCCGGAATAGGTGCCGTAAAGCGTGCTGAGGATTTGGTTCAGATCCTGTTCGGTGCAGATCACCGTCTCCACTTCATTGTTAGAGGCTATTTCAATAGCGTCGATGGCATTGATATCCATCGGGTCAGTCATTGCGACAGTCAGAAGCAGACCGTTGCGGTTCAGCGGCGCAGCCTGATATTTAAAGGCAATCTCCGCCGGGATTATATCGGCCAGGTCAAGATCGACAGGATATCTGTCAGCAGAATATTTTTTCAAATTGAGCTGACTGGATACCATGTCAACAATTTGGGACTCGCTTACTATGCCTTCCCGTACCAGAAACTGTCCAAGCTTCAATCTGGTTTTCTTTTGGAAAGGTAAGGCCTTTTCAAGCTGCTCATTGCTGATCAGGCCGCCCTCTACCAGAATTTTACCGAGTCGTTTTTTTGCTTTCAATTTATAGCTCGCTTACTTTTTTTGGGTCTGTGACCAAAAAAGGGGTCTGCAAAGAAAATCGTATCATCATCCCAGGAGGCCAGCAATTGGACCGGGGATGAAAAAGATGGCTGCAGCGTTTGCATCTGCTTTAACGCTTTGGATTTATTGAAAAAATATTTTTTGTGTAACAGCGCAAATTTAGTACCGGTACGCTGATTCCAGTAGGGCACCAATCGAAATTGGGGTCTGTTTCTGGGCAATACCCTCAGAATTTGGAGTGCATCTTCAAGACTGTCCTTATCGCCGATACTGACCCACC
>CAMYNZ010000019.1 GCA_947259865.1 uncultured Desulfobacterales bacterium
CTGCTAAAATACTTTTTACAGTTATTTCTGGGACATAACACTAGAAGCTATCTCAAAATACTCACATGATAAAGGGTTGAGCCCGTTGGCCCGTTGGCCGGTGAAAGGCAAAAATTGATAGCATTCCGTTTTTAACGGGCTAAATCCCGCTGCAAGCGGGACTAACCGGCTAACCTAAAATTACGCTTTATCCGCCGTTATTGTGGCGGGCTTGCCCTTGAACCTAATCTGAGGCTTGTCCGCCTCTGGCGTGGTTTTGAAACCACTTCTATCACTTTCCATGATTTCTTGCCCTACAATTGATTCAAGTAGCGGGATGGATTTTCCATAAAACTTTTGTAAATCTGATAGTATTGGGTGTCCTCATAGGTGATTGTCTCAACTGGAATGGCGTCAAAGCTGAAAATCTCAGCGCCGGGACAGGCCAGAAGTATCGGTGAATGCGTGGCGATAATAAACTGGGCCTTACCCGTCTCACCCATGTCCTTGAGCAATTTCAATAAGGCCAGTTGACTTTTGGGTGAAAGTGCAGTTTCGGGTTCATCAAGAAAATAAAGTCCTTTTAGCTTGAAGCGCGATTGGAAAAACGCCATTAAGGATTGACCGTGGGACTGCGAAATTAATGACTTGCCCCCGAAATAATCAAGTAAACCCGGGTCATCAACTGCCCATTCATCCAATAACTGGCTAAAATTTCGGAATAACTGCGAATCAAAAAATGATCCGGGAACCTTTGAATTCGTCCAGGCGACCTTAATAACGCGATTTAACATTTTTTCATAGGGGCTGACCTCATAACGCATCCTGCTATAACCCTGCCAGATATAAATACCGCATTTTAGCGCGATGGCCTGCAGCAGGGTTGACTTGCCGGTTCCGTTTTCCCCGATAAAATAGGTCACGGGCTTTTGAAAGGTAAGACCGCTGGTGCGGCGAAAGATTTCAAGATTGAACGGATAATAATCGACCTCGGGAAATTTTTCGGATGCAAAGTGAATTTTTTGAAGATGCATAATGATAACTCCTAAGTTAGGAAAAAATTAATCATTTTTTTATCATGCGCAAATCCTGTCAGTTTAAATAAAAAAGAAGAATAGGTTCTGGTCATTGCCCGGGCTGAACGTTTGCAATTTAAAACCCACCCGTGATCATCTTTTTGGCAAAAAATTACCCCTCGCCCCAGCGGCTTGGAAGGCTAATAATCGCAACGTTATTATCAGAATTATATTTAATACCTCCCGGTAGGTTTTTTATTGACACAACTGCCACAATGTGGAATCTTTCGTACGCTGATGACCCCAAAGCTTAATCTGGAAAAGGTAAAAAACTGATTATGAAGCGTACTGAATTCAAATCTATCCGTAAAAAATTAAACAAAACCCAGAGACAAATGGCGCAACTGCTGGGGATATCCATTAAGGCCATCCACAGCTATGAACAGGGGTGGCGATCCATCCCCGTTTCGGTGGAACGGCAACTCTTTTTTCTGCTTTCCAGAATACAGACCCAGACGGTTAAAAAGAAAAACTGCTGGACCATAAAAAAATGTCCGACCGACCGTAAAAAAAAGTGCCCGGCCTGGGAATTTAGCAGCGGTAAACTTTGCTGGTTCATCAACGGCACAATCTGTGAGGGCGCCAGCCAAATGAACTGGCAAGAGAAAATGAAAATTTGTCGAAAATGTGAGGTGTTTGAGCATCTCATTTAAATTACGGGCAAGCAATCGCAAAGACAATTAACCGCTAATAATTCTTCCTCACGCATCTCATTTTTCCAAAACATCCATACCGACATGACCTGTCAACGGATAAGGCCCTGGGGACCCTCGCGGTTATTCGGTCCGTTTAGCTTTCCGCGGCAGAATTTTTGCCGTAATGTTTAAAGTCGATTAGCACATATTATAATGAGTGAATATATCGAACACGATAAAAGCGGCGTTTCAGTGGGAGTGGTCGAAAAAAGGTCTTATACTTTTGCCCAGCCACCCAATGAAATGATCCTGGAGAACGGTGCCAAGCTTGGCCCGATAACACTCGTGTACGAAACCTGCGGCACATTAAACGCCAAAAAAGACAACGCCATCTTGATTCTGCATGCGCTATCCGGCGACTCGCATGTGGCGGGCTATTACAGCAACGATGATCCCAAACCGGGTTGGTGGGACATCATGGTCGGGCCTGGCAAAGGGATCGACACCAATAAATACTTTGTCGTTTGCTCCAATATCCTGGGAAGCTGCATGGGATCTACCGGGCCCTGTACAATCAACCCGGATACCGTGTTGCCTTATGCGCTTGATTTCCCGATGGTAACCATCGGTGACATGGTCCGGGCCCAGAAATCCCTCATCGATCATTTAGGCATTGAAAAGTTACTTGCGGTGGTCGGTGGTTCTATAGGGGGTATGCAAGTCTTGGAGTGGTGTGTCAAATATTCTGATCAAGTTGCGGCTGCCATCCCACTGGCCACTACTACCAGACATTCGGCCCTGGCCATTGCTTTCAATGAGGTGGCCCGCCAGGCCATCATGGCGGATCCCAACTGGAATAACGGAAATTATTATATGGGGTCCAAACCCGATCTCGGGTTGGCCTTGGCCCGTATGATCGGCCACATTACGTATTTGTCGGATGAATCAATGCGTCATAAATTTGGCAGGCGTTTACAAAATCGGCGTGACTTTTCCTTCAACTTCGACGCTGATTTTCAAGTAGAAAGTTATCTGCGCTACCAGGGCACAAAATTTGTCGAACGATTTGATGCCAACGCATTCCTTTACATCACCAAAGCGGCCGATTATTATGATTTTGAAAACCAATACGGTGGAGGATCCGCAGTTAAGGCCTTTTCAAAAACCAAAGCAAAATTTTTAGTGGTATCCTTCACATCCGACTGGCTTTATCCGACGTATCAATCCAAAGCCATGGTGCAGGCCATGAAAAAAAATGGCCTTGATGTAAGTTTTTGTGAAATCGAAGCCAAATGGGGCCATGACGCCTTTTTGCTGCCAAGCGAGCGATTATCCGCACTAATAAAAGGATTCTTAGAGCGTGTCCACAGCGAAACCGAACAATAACCATATGCGATTTGAGCTTCAGATTATCGCTTCCTGGATAAAACCGGGCTCCAAAGTGTTGGATCTCGGTTGCGGGGAGGGTCATCTGTTAAAGTTTCTTAAACAGAATAAAAACGTAAATGGCACCGGTATCGAACATAACGAGTCCAAAGTGGCCCAGTGCATTGAAAAAGGCGTACCGACCTTACAGGGCGATATTAATGCAGAAATTCTGGATTACCCCGATGACACTTTTGACTATGTGATCCTTAGCCAGACACTCCAGCAGGTCTACAAGCCGTCAGAACTGATCCGCTCGATGCTGCGAATCGGAAAAAAGGGCGTCGTCAGTTTTCCCAATTTCAGTCACTGGAAAGTTCGATTACAGCTTCTATTTTCGGGGTATGCTCCCATAACCCGGCAACTGCCTTATGCCTGGTACAATACACCCAATATCCGTGTCATCACGCTTAAAGATTTCGAGAAATACTCCCGGGAAGTCAACTTCAAAATTTTAAAAGAAGCAGCCATCAACACCCAGAATGAGGAAAGATGGGGCAGCATTATCAAAGTCCTGCCGAACTTGCGGGCTACCAACGGCATTTTTTTAATCGGCAAGCGATAAAGATGTCCTGGCACTCACTCGACCAGACCAAATGCCCTGACGGGAAAAGAGCCGAGTTTTTTTACCTTCACCGGAACCGCAAAAAACGTAAACCCGTCATCAGGTAGGGCCTCAAGGTTGCAAAGATGCTCCACTATGGGAATTTCGGCTCCCAACAAAATGGAGTGCACCGGCCTCGTCGGATTTTCCGTGTCGTCAATGTTCAGGGAGTCGATACCCACCAGGGCCACATGGGACGCTTTTAGATATCGGGCTGTTTCTTCCGTCAAAAATGGATGCCCTTCAAAGTAATTGTCGGTTCTCCAGTGTTTGTCCCAGCCGGTATGAATTAGAACCGCTTTGCCTTTCAATTCTTTTCCCTCAAAAAGCGCCGGGCTGATCACGCGGGAGGCCGGATCTGCGCGAAACACGATACCGGAGAGATTGGCAAGGGTTTCCAGATCGAGCCCTGCAAGATCTTTACCATTATTATGGCGGTGAAAGGGCGCATCAATATACGTACCGGTATTGGCGACCATATCAATTTTGCCGATCTGGAAACTGGTGCCATCAGCATAATTCGGCCTGGATGCCTCCCGGCTTAAATAATCCGATACAAGGGGCGCCGGCAGCCCCTGATATGTCACCATGCCATGTTCCACAACATGACTGACATCGATAAATTTCATTGAGACTTAATCCTTTCTTAAAGCGGGCTTTTGAAGTGCACTCTGGAAGCTATCTCAAAAATACATTTTATCCGCCAGAGATCTTTGGCGGGCCATCGCCCAATTATACGCCAGAGTGCTTTGGCGGATTACGGACCTCCTCAAAATGCCCGCATGATAAAAAAGGTTGGGCCCGTTGGCCCGTTGGCCCGTTGGCCGGTAGAAACGAACAGATAGCATTCCGTTTTTAACGGGCTCAATCCCGCTGCAAGCGGGATTAACCGGCTAACCTAAGGCTGCACCTTGTCCTTAAACGGTATCTGCATTTTTGAAATAGCTTCTAATGTTATATCCCACTTTGCATTATTTCGCATAGACCGGAAAAGCGTTGCACAATTGGGATACGGAATCCGATACCTGATCCAATATCTCTTTGCGGTCCCTGTGGGTCAAGGCCCTATCCATCAATTCTGCAATTTGGCGGACCTCCCTTATTCCCATTCCCCTGGCGCTAATCGCCGGACTGCCCAGCCGGATACCGCTGGTCACTTTGAAATTCTCCGGGTCATTGGGGATAACATTCCGATTGACGATAACGCCGACTGACTCTAAAACGGCTTCTGAAACGTTACCGGTAAGACCTTTGGGTCTTAAATCAATCACAATCAGGTGGTTCTGGGTTCCCCCCGAGACAATGCGATAGCCTTTATCCTCAAATTCACGCGCAAATCGGGCGGCATTTATTAGTATATTTTTTTGGAGGGTGATAAAATCGGGCTCCTGCGCCAGTTTAAAACAGGCCGCCTTGGCTGCAATCATATTGAGAGAAGGCGTCCCCTGGCTGCCGGGAAAGACGGCCCTGTCAATGGTTGTCCCATAATCCTTTCGGCAAAGGATGACCCCGCCACGGGGACCCCGCATGGTCTTGTAAGTGGTAAATGTTACAAAATCGCTGAACGGGACGGGGTTGGGGATTACCCCAGCTGCCACCAGACCGGCAATATGGGCCATGTCGACCATCAAGTAAGCAGAAACACTTTCTGCGATTCTGGCCATTTTCTCATAATCGATGAGCCGTGAATAGGAACTTGCCCCGGCAACGATCATCTTGGGTTTGAATGTTGAGGCAAGTTCTTTAATCTGTTTGTAGTCGATTTGTTGGGTGCCCGGATCCAGACCGTAATGCAGGAATTGAAAGCATTTACCGGTGATCGACGCGGCATCCCCATGGGAAAGATGGCCGCCGTGACTTAATTTCATGGCCAGGATGCGATCACCCGGATCAAGCACCGAAAAATAAACGGCGAAATTGGCCGAAACCCCGCTGTGGGGTTGAACATTGACATGATCTGCGCCAAAAAGTCTTTTCGCTCGCGAAATAGCCAGCGCTTCCAACGCATCGGCATGGATACAGCCCGCGTGAAACCGGTTTCCGGGATATCCTTCAGCCGCCTTCATATTAAAAACAGATCCCAGTGCTTCCAAGACGGATCTGGGGCAATGATTTTCAGCCGCAACGAGATCAATCGTATTTTCGATTCTGGTTCTTTCTCGATTGATAATCGTTGCAACTTCCGGGTCGTCTTCTAATAGATATGACATCGCAGTATCCTTGGTTAACTCCCTAAAACAACATTTTTTATTACCGACCTTATCGATCAAAAAATATATTTTTACCGGACACGGACAGGGGAATCCCCATCACAAAATCCCAATCCACGAGATCCATTTTGCGGGCCACTGCGCCCGCGCGGTACATGATGCGATTGTCAATATTTAGCAGACTGGCGGTGTTGACCGCAGAGCCTAAAGCGATCCCCGTGTCTAACAGCCGGGATGCACAAAAGGGAGCGGCGATTTTTCATAGCGAGTAAATCGGGCTTTGTCAATGCCGGCTTTCGGCCTAAGATCAGGCGTGGATAACGCAGAAGCATACGGGCTTTTTGTATTGACAACAGATAAATTGGGCTTAAGTTATCGACAAACAAACGAGCGGCGGCGGCCCCTGGCCGGTATAAATTTTAATTCATTTCATTTTGATATTACATTTGGTGGCCTCAAATCCAAGACTGTAAAGACACAACCGGATCGCTAATACTAGGGAGACAACCCGATGGCTTTTGAAACCAGAGAGCAAGTTTTAGAAAAGATGCTTTCCCAGGAAAAACCACAATGTCCTCACTGCGGAACAGATATGAATATATGGGAAACACCCCCGATGAATTTTTCTGACGGTCTCGGATGGGGCACACCCTTTTTGTATATCTGTTTTAACGATGATTGCCCGCTTTACGAACAGGGATGGGACCACATGAAAGAAAATTATGCCCATACCGCTTCCTACCGGTGCATGTGTTATCCCGATTGTAAAAATTTTGAATTGATACCCGTATTCAGCCCCATGGGTGCTAGGGGGCAAATCATCGACGATCAGGTGGTGCTGGAACAGGAAATGTTAAAAGAGGCGATCAAAAAGGGATTTTCGATTCTGGCGGACTGCTATGTGTCGGAAGATTCGGTAACAGTGATGAACCTGCTGCTGGATGCTTCACAACCGATGCGCGTGAGAGTCAAAGCAGCCGAAATGATCGGTGACATCGGGGAACTGGAAGCCATTGAACCCCTAAAACATCTCAAGGTGGGCAATGATGTATTCGCAGAGGAAATCAAAAAGGCCGTATCGAAGATCCATAAACGATTTTATACCCGTGAATGTCCTTTTTGTGCAGAGATCATAAAAAAACGGGCCAAGATCTGCAAACACTGCGGTCAGGAAGTGGCAGGAAATTGAATATGGATTCAAATCGTAAACGCAACATCACTGATTTTCATTGAACCCGCTTTTTTTGAGCTTTCATCCGTCCGATTATTTCATGTCGTTCTCGCCATAATACCTCCTGATAAACCGGTACCTGTTTGATCGCATAACCCAGCTGTATTCTCGTTTCCATAACCTTTTTGGATAGCTGCGGCTTTTGACGTTTTATCTTTCTGAGTCTGGGAGAATTTTTGGGTTCCGTCACCAGTAAAAAAAAGTGGGGATTCTGATTTTTGACCTGTTCCATTCTATAAATAGACCTTACAACATGGCTGTATCTTCGTGGATCCTGTCGTTTAATCTTAAGTAACTGTTTCTTTAACTTTTGCTGTAAAAAAAATCCCTCGGGATTTCGCCTGCGCTCTGCTTCCCGTTTTTGAACCTCCTGGTTGATTCGTTTTCGCTGGGGTTCGGGTAGTTGGGCCAGTTCTTTGTTCTTGGGGTCAAACTTTTCCCTGTGATTGACGGCACAGTAGATTTCGCCGGTGGTAACATCGATCATACGTGCATTGATTTCTATATAGTCATCCAGGTGTGCAACGCTGCCAGAGACAATGGCATCGACATTGAGAATTTTGCCGACTTCTTTTTCGTCTTCTTCTGTAATATCGCTCAGACTCAATTTTTGTTCATCCAAAATTTTATTTAACTGTTTTCTTTCAATCACCTTAATCTCACCAACCTGGGACAGTTTGGTGGTAATCTTTTCGGAAATCAGCTTGCCGATCTCCGACTCACCACCGCCAATATCGGTAAAATCCGTGACGGTTAATCTTTTATGGGGCAGTTTGTGAACATGCTCAATTACCGTATTGACCAATACCGTGGCAGCGTCATCCTGCCCGGCGGGTGCGGCGGTTTCTGCCTGACTGCTGTGTTTCTGGGCTGCATTAAATTCTGCTTGATTGTTCTTTGCGGTTGTCGCGCAAGCAAACAAGAAGAGAAGAATCATCAAAAGTACGCTCGTTTTTTTCATCCTAACCTCCTAAAAGCGGGTACCGTAATATTTACCTGTCATGCTTGTACGATCGAAAAAGCTGAATTGATTGATAAAGCAATTTTCTGCCCTACAAACCGGGTGCTCTGCACCCGATTGCATGTGCACCGTTTAAAGTAATGGGGTGCTTTGGCCTTTCTCCGCTCCTGGCGGAAAAATCCGCCAAAGTTCTCCGGCGGGTTTACCCGCCAAAGATCTATGGCGGGTAAATTCAAGCCATCCCGTGCGGGGCAAGTTAGGGTCGTTGACTTCAGGCGTGTCTGGGTCCCAAATTGACCTTCATGCTATCGTAGCTGCGAAAGATAAGCTTTTCTCGTTCAATGCGTTCAGCCGGGAAAGGGCGACGGGTGATGGTCCTCAATTTTTTTCGAGCCCCTTCTTTAGAAGGAATAGACTCCAATCCCTCACCGAGCTTTTTCCCGGTAACGGTATCCAGCACAATGGCTGATTTGCCGTCGCAAACCACAGAAAATGGTATTTGATAGGTATCCAATAGCCGGGCGGCCGCCAGAATTTCCCTTTCCCACGAACCCAGTGAACCGGCCGGACACTTTAAAACCATAATCCGGTTCCGGCCGCTATCCGGGCTAACAACGAGATCCAGTCGGGAGTGATAGCGCTCACCGGCAATTTCAAGCGATATGTCGACGTCGACCGCGATATCTTCTTTGGCAAAACCTTTGGCGTTTACGAGATATCGCTCAACCGCCTGTCGATTGGCCTCCGCACCGATGTCAGGAACCACCTTACCGGTAATAAAATCAACTAGGGTGGTATACGATTTTAAAATTTCCGGCACTGGCTTTGCTCACAAAGATGTTATCTGATAACAATTACCGGATTCAACTTTTCGTCTGCCTGGTTGAATGGGTTGAATATTATGGGTTGATTATATCATATTAATCAGCAAGAAGCGATAGACCGGTCATCTGTTTTGGCTTCTCAATCCCCATAATTTGAAGGATGGTAGGGGCTATATCGCCCAGACGCCCGGTATTCAGACGCGCATGGCGACGGGCATCATCCACCAAAATGAACGGAACCGGATTAAGCGAGTGGGCCGTGCAGACCTGTCCTCTCTCATCGATCATTCTTTCTGAATTGCCGTGATCGGCAGTAATCAATGTAACACCGCCTTGCGATTTTATTTGTGGTACAATTTTGCCGAGACAGCGGTCTACCGTTTCACAGGCCCGGATTGCCGCTTCCAGAACCCCCGTATGACCCACCATATCCATGTTGGCAAAATTCAGCACGATAAAATCATACTTCTCTGACCGCAGACGCGACAGAAGTTCTGCGGTGACCAAATCGGCGCTCATTTCCGGTTTCAAGTCGTATGTGGCAACGTCACGTGGCGACGGGATCAAGCATCGATCTTCCAGATTGAAAGGTTTTTCCTGGCCGCCGTTGAAAAAATAGGTAACATGAGCGTACTTTTCGGTTTCTGCAATACGCAGCTGATACAATCCCTGGCGGCTGATGACCTCCCCCAGAATCTCTTTAAGGTGGACCGGCGGATAGGCGACCGGCAGCGTAATATTCTCATCATACATTGTCATACATACAAATTCATCCGGCAGCGGAAAAGGATCTCGTTTGAAAAACTCGAAGCTCGGCTCGTTAAATGCCTGTGTAATTTCCCGGGCACGATCGGCCCTGAAATTAAAAAAGATGATACCATCACCATCCCGAACGGTACCCAAGGGATTTCCATCCGAGCCCGTGATTACAATCGGTTGTACGAATTCATCAGTTTCATTCCTGGCATAAGCCCTTTGTACCGCCTTTACCGGATCCTTGGCCTGGATTCCATCACCACGTGTAAAAAGCCAATAGGCTTTTTGTATTCGCTCCCAGCGACTGTCGCGATCCATGGCGTAAAAACGACCGCACACCGTGGCGATATCACCCAGATGATTTGATTGGGCGTGAGCCTTCAAACGCCTTAAAAATTCTACCCCGCTATCCGGGGCTGTATCACGGCCGTCAAGGATGGCATGGATACAGACCCTGCTCAAACCTTTTTGCCGGGCCATTGCCAGCAGTGCCAGCAGATGATCGAGCTGACTGTGAACACCCCCGTCTGAAACCAGACCCAGCATGTGAAGGATTGTGCCGTTGGCCTTAACCTTTGCCATTACAGATTTGAGTGCCTGATTTGCGAAAAACGAGCCGTCGGCAATAGCCTTGTCGATCCTCAACAGGTCCTGATGTACGACCCGGCCGGCACCGATATTGAGATGTCCGACTTCGGAATTTCCCATGATACCTTCCGGAAGCCCGACGGCTTCGCCGGAACACAAAAGCCGGGTAACGGGATAGGTGTTTTTGAGTTCATCCAGATACGGTGTTTGGGCAAGCTTTAGCGCATTTCCTTCCGGTCTGTCACTTATCCCCCAACCATCCAGAATGATCAGCAGGCAGGGTTTTGGTTTAGGCATCTTTTGACTCCACATCTGATCCGTTGCGTTTTGTCGTCTGCATGCTTCGGGTTTTAATTCTTTTGGCGTCCACCCATAGACCTTCCAGATCATAAAATTGTCGCACGGAATCATAAAAAACATGAATAACGACATGCCCATAATCAAGCAGGACCCAGTGCCCTTCCTTTGACCCTTCCACGCTCAGGGGCATTATTTTATGCTGCTTTAAGTCCCATTGGATATGTTCGGCGATGGCTGAGACCTGCCGGTTTGAGCGTCCGCTGCATATGATAAATATATCGGCGACCGAGGTGAGTTCCCGGACATCCAGTACCACGAGTTCGTATGCTTTTTTACCGAGAACCGCATTAATATAAAGGTTTAGCGAGGATTCCGGATCATTGGTCATGTATAAAGTCCTTTTGATTTTATAAAGCTTTCTACTTTTGGGGGTACTAAAGATTGAATGGATTCTCCGGCTTTAACCAATTTCCGTATTGCCGATGATGAAATGTCGAGTAAACGAAGCTTTGAAATGAAAATAGGCTGTTTGTCGGCATGGAAATAACCAAAACGTGATGAGGAAAAATGGTAATCCTTTGATATTCTGAACTTCAAAAATTCTTCAAGCACCTGCCGCTGTCTGGAGGCATCCTTCCATTTCGGATCCGGCCTTTCAATAACGATAATGGCAATGATTTGCAGCAGGTCGTTATATGATTTCCAGGTATCAATTTCCAGAAAAGCATCCAGGCCCATGATCAGATAAAGGCAGGTGTCTTCCGAAAATTCGGATTTAAAATGGTTGACCGTGTCAATGGTGTAGGAGGGGCCGGGTCGTTTGAGCTCGATATCGGAAACAACAAGGCCTGGATGATCAGAAACAGCCTGACGGATCATTTCCAGGCGGTCACCGGCCTCTACCAGACCGAGGTTATTTTTGTGCGGCGGAATGGCCGACGGGATGATATAGTTTCTGTCCAGTGAAAACGCATTTTTTACTTCCAGGGCAGCTCTCAAATGCCCTAAATGAAATGGATTAAAGGTACCGCCAAAAAGCCCGATACGCATTGATGATAACCTGTTTAGTCCGGTAATAATAAAAAGATCTTATCAGTTAAAACAATCGGGTTCGGTTACAGCCTGTTCTTACGCAAGGTTCCCTAATGCATTCAAATCCCGCTGCAAGCGGGACTGATGATTCATGCAGCGCCCATTCTAAGAACCTGCCTAGCCCCTGATTTAAATGAGGGGTCGGGGTATTTTTTTCTCGGCAAGATGCCGGATTGTTGCCTGCCAAGCCTGACAGCGGCAACCGGCTTGTATTTTACTGCCGGCTATTTAAAACTTTCACTCCAACAAGAACCGATGTCTAGTTTTGCCTTTCTCGGCGGCAATAGCCCTCTGCCCATTAGAACCACCGGGGCGATCATCTTGTCGTGCAGTCAACGGCCAGACCGTGCCCAGCACGGGATGCAGTCTTTCTCCGCTAAAAGCGGAGAGAGACGAAAGCACGTTAGTGCTTTAATCGGTGCACTTGCAACCGGGTGCAGGGCAACCGGTTTGTATGGCAAGAAAAAAACACCCCGACCCCTCATTTAAATAGAAAAGGATTCTCGATTCAGATACCTATTCTCTGATTTGGCCGTCACCGAACACAACAAATTTAGTGGTCGTCAGCTCCTCAACCCCCATCGGTCCGAAAGCATGCAGCTTTGACGTACTTATACCGATCTCAGCCCCTAAACCCAGCTGGGCACCGTCGTTAAACCGCGTGGAGGCGTTGACCAGGACAACCGAAGAGTCCACTTGGCGTACAAAACGTTTGGCCCTCTCATAATCAGATGTAACAATGGCTTCGGTATGGTCGGAGCCGTAATTTTCGATATGCTCTATAGCCTGATCCATACTATCAACAACTTTGACGGCAATGACAAGATCCAAATATTCTGTCGGCCAGTCTTGCGGGACGGCAGCCTTCGCTCCGGTTATCAAACGGCAGGTTTCAGGGCAACCCCTGATTTCAACACCGGCCGCATCAAAACGTTTTGCGATTGCCGTCAAAAAATTCTGTGCAACCGATCTGTGCACCAGCATGGTTTCCATCGCATTGCAGACTCCGGGCCGCTGCACTTTGGCATTAAAACATATCTCCTCAGCTTTTTTCAAATTCGCACCGTCATCGACATAAACATGGCACACCCCTTTATAATGTTTTAATACCGGAATCTTTGAATTGTCTGCCACAAATCGGATCAACCCCTCGCCACCACGCGGTATAATAAGATCAATGTGTTCCGTCTGGCATAAAAGCGCATTCACGGCCGCTCTATCCCGAATGGGGATCACCTGGATCGTATTCTCCGGAAAGCCGGTTTGCCCCAGCGCCTGATTGATTGCCTCAGCCAGAGCCTTATTGGAATGCAGCGCTTCTGATCCCCCCCGAAGAATCACGGCATTGCCGGCTTTCAAACACAAACCAGCAGCATCAATCGTAACATTGGGCCTTGATTCATAAATAATTCCAATGACCCCAAGGGGAATCCGCATACGTGATACCTGGAGACCATTGGGTCGAAGCCAGGTATGACTCAGGCTGCCAACCGGATCTTCAAGCCCAGCCACCTCTTTTAAGCCTTTAATCATGGCCTGGATGGTAGCATTGCTGATCGTGAGCCGATCGAGCATGGCCGCCGGAATCTCCATTTCTTTGGCACGCATCACATCTTTATTGTTTTCTGCTTTTATATATGCCGCTTTATCTTGTAATTGCGCAGCAATGGCTAACAGGGCCTCATTTTTTTGAGCGGATGCGCATTTGGCGATTTGCATTGAAGCGCCTTTGGCCGCAAGCGCCATGTTCTGGATGGTCGATTCAACAGACATTGTTTATATCTCTTTTCATATTTTTCAATCGCCGGTTATGGCCAGATTGTCTCTGTGGATAACTTCATCATAGAGTTTATGGCCCAAACACGCTTCAATTTTGTTAGAGTTGAGGCCCTTGATCTTGGATATATCGACAGCACTATAGTTGACGAGACCCATGCCATATGTCTGACTTTGGGTCCCTTTAAATTCGACCGCTGCGCCGACATTGAAATCACCTTGCACCTCTAATATCCCGCTGGACAGAAGACTTTTGCCCCCCTTCATGATAGCATTCGCCGCGCCATCATCTATTATAAGAGCACCCTGGGGCTTCAGGGTAAAAGCGATCCAACGCTTGCGGCTGGCCAATCGTTGTTCTTTGGGCACAAAATATGTGCCGTGGCTCCTACCGGAAAACAGCTTGATTAAAATGTTCGGTTTTCCACCGTTGGCGATGATCATAGGGATGCCGGAAGTGTTGACTTTTTTGGCGGCTTTGATTTTGCTGAGCATTCCGCCGGATCCCAGGGCACCCGGGATATCGCCGGCCAGCTTTTCAATGTTTTTATTGATGGCGGATACCAACGGTATCATCTCAGCGCCCGGAAAAATCCGGGGATCCCTGGTATATAGCCCATCAATATCGGTCAAATTAATGAGGATATCGGCGTCCAAAAGCAATGTTATCATAGCTGCCAGATGATCGTTGTCGCCAAATTTGATCTCTTCAACCATGACCGTATCATTTTCATTGATAATGGGTAAAACATGCCAGGAGAGCAAGGTAAAAAGCGTGTTTCTGGCATTTAAATATCTTTTGCGATTGGAAAGGTCCTCGCTGGTGAGAAGGATCTGGGCTACCTTTTTTTTGTATCGGGCAAAGGCTTTTTCATATTCCAGAATCAATCCGGCCTGGCCTACTGCAGCCACCGCCTGGCGTTTTGGAATCTCATCCGGTCGCTTTGAAAGCCCGACTTTTTTTACGCCGGATGCCATGGCTCCGGATGTAACCAGGATAACTTCCAATCCCCGATCGATTAACCGGCATATTTGTCTGGTGATGGATCGAATCGCTGTTACATTCAATCCGTGATTTTCCGTGAGAACATTGCTTCCCACCTTGACGACGACTCGCTTGGCACAATCGAAACAGATTTTTCGGTTATCATCCATTAATATCATCCAGCAGTTTTATTATTTGGGTCTTCAATTCCGTCATTCCCAAACCGGTTACAGCCGATATGCGCAATGCGGGTTTTCCCTGGGCCGCCAACTCAAATTTCTTGGCTAAATGTTCAGTACCCGGTAAATCCATTTTGGTGAGTACGACGATCTGCGGTTTGCGTGATAACATTGAGCTGTACATCGCCATTTCTTTGTTTACTGTTTTAAGCCCCATAAGTGGATCATCTGCACTGATGGTTGAGGCATCAATAAGATGAACCAGGATCCGGGTGCGTTCGATATGGCGCAAAAATCCGATGCCCAATCCGACCCCTTTGTGCGCACCTTCAATCAGACCGGGAATATCAGCTATGACAAACGGATCCAACTGTTGGGTCCGGACGACACCGAGGTTGGGCGTCAGTGTTGTAAATGGATAATCCGCAATTTTGGGTTTCACTGAAGATAGGACGCTGATAAGGGTAGATTTGCCGGCATTGGGAAGACCGATTATGCCTGCATCGGCCAGAAGTTTAAGCTCTAGTTTGAGGTTGAGGACCTGACCGGATTCGCCGGGTTGGGCAAACCGCGGCGCACGGTGTGTGGATGTTTTGAACCGGCTGTTGCCCTGGCCGCCCCTTCCGCCCCGCGCCAGTATGAAGGTTTCTGCGGGCCGAGTAAAGTCCTTTAGGATTTGATCGGTATCGGCGTTGCGGACTAACGTGCCCGGGGGTATTTCAATCACAAGGTCTGGGCCGTTTTTCCCGGTCCTTTGCTTGCCCTGTCCGGGGGTGCCATTTTTGGCTTTAAAACGCTGGCGAAATTGAAATTGATAAAGAGTTCGTCTTCGGGTGGTTGTTTTTAATACTATATCACCACCTTTACCGCCATCACCGCCGTCCGGACCGCCACGGGGTATAAATTTTTCGCGTCGGAAACTTACGCATCCGCGTCCGCCATCACCCGACTGAACCGTAATAACTGCCTCATCAATAAATTTCACGCTGCATAAACGCTCACTCTTTTGCGCGAACGACCCTGCCGTTCATAGGTGACGGTTCCATCAATTTTGGCATACAGCGTATAGTCTTTCCCGATCCCAACGTTTTCACCGGGGTGAAATTTGGTTCCCACCTGGCGGACCAATATGTTGCCGGCTCTCACCCGCTGTCCACCGAAGCGTTTGACGCCACGTCTTTGCCCCTGACTGTCGCGGCCGTTTTTTGAACTTCCACCTGCTTTTTTATGTGCCATCTCAATCCTCCAAAACGGATCAGAAAAATTTTTGATCAAATAAGGGCTCGGGGTGTCTTTGGCCTATCCAGACGGCCCGAGCCAATTGCTCATTAAAAGCAACGGGGCGATCATCTTGCCGTGCAAAACACACCCCGACCCCTTAATTGGAATTAGCTTTTTGATACGCTTTAAAAAGTTGGGGTTTTTCCAAATCCGTCAGGCTTTGATCTTGTCTATTTGAACCGCCGTATATTGCTGACGATGGCCCTGCTTCCGGCGGTATCTTTTACGCCGTTTGTACTTAAAAACAATAACTTTTTTAGTTTTGCCCTGCCGTACGATGTGTCCGTTAACGGTTGCTTTCTTTAAAACAGGCTGGCCGACATCAACTTTTTCACCATCAGAGAACAAGAGAACTTTATCAAAGGTCACCGGCGAGCCAATTTCACCCGAAATTTTTTCAACTCTTAAGATCTCACCTTCCTGTACTTTATATTGTTTCCCACCTGATTCAACTACAGCGTACATATGCGCAGCCTCCATGAATAGCGACGTGATCGACTATAATTTACAAAGTTTTAAATATTGTTTTTTTTCCAATATTTGTCAAGTAAAATGTATTGTTCGGTCATAATTTTAGTTTTTATAGAAAAGGTGAAGGCTTGTATATTTTTTGCGGTGAAAACCGCCTGATCGGCTCGGGTGAGGGGTAATTTTTTGCCCGAGCCGGCTTTCAGGACCCAACCGGCCCCGCGGAACACTCTCAGGTCGGGCCGCAATCGGGAGCTTCCGACAAGAGCCCAGCTTCGGATGTCTCTTTAACCGCAACATCCTCTATTCTTTCTGTGGCAGGCACAAATCGGGCCTTAATTCTGGTGAACACCGGTTTTGCTGAAAGCAGCAATACGGCGATGGCTCCCACGAATCCGGCCCAGGAAGGCACGATTTCAGATGCCTGGCCCACCAGGGCCCGGGCAGAAAGCCCTAATGATGCATAGACCTGATCAATCAGCAAACCGAACAACACGGCCGAAACAGCTATGGTAATCAAATAGATCGCGGTAGCCCGTTTGCCGAGAATCCCCGTCAAAACTGTCAGTGAAGCGACGTTGGTGGCCGGCCCGACCAGGAGGAAAACCAGGGCCGCACCCGGGCTGACACCTTTAAGTATCAGGGCGGCCGCAATCGGTGTTGATGCCGTGGCACAAATATACAACGGAATACCGACCGCCAGCATAAGCAGCATGGCCGGCAGGCCTGCTCCCAAATACTTGCTGAAAATGTCATCGGGTATCAGAACCGTTATCAAACCTGCCAGAATAAGACCGATAAAAAACCAGCCGGCCAAATCTCCCCAAAGATCGGTTAGGGCAAATTTGCATCCAGCCTTTAGTTTTTCCCCGAAGGCGTGGTGATGACGATGTTCCTCAGGAGAACAGTTCGACCCATCGCAGCAGCCATCGATGGGACAGCTAAGGTCCGGTGTAATCTTGGGGCCCGTCGTTTTTAAGCTGAATAGATTTTCAGCTATTCCGGCAACCGTGGCGGTGACAAACGCGACAACCGGTCGCGCAACCGTCATGATGGGATCCAGCAGCGCATAGGTGATCGCTATCGAGTCTACACCGGATTCGGGGGTGGATATCAAAAAAGCCGTTGTAGCGCCATTGCTGGCTCCTTGTTTCTGCAGCGACACGGCTGCAGGCAGCACGCCGCAAGATCACAGCGGTATGGGTATGCCCAGCAGCGCCGCTTTTAATACCGATCGGATGCGACCCGTGCCAAGATGCCGGGCAACCGTGTTCGGACTCAAAAACACTCGCAATAACCCGCTGACCAGCAGACCGAATAATATGTAAACGGATGACTCCAGCAGCAGCTGCCAGGAGGCTAGCAATACATTTGATATAAAATTCAGAATCACTCGGACCTCACTCTACTTGTTTTAATGTCTGATCGCTGTTCATGCGATAGGACCCCTTTTGCATAAGTTCGCATCCCTCCGAGGCGGGACTGATGATTCATGCAGCGACGGGCTCCAATAAATCCCCCGATCCTTCAGTTATTGAACCCGTTCAGGCATCGGGGTAATTTTTTTGAGACAAGATCCCGGGTTGTCGCCTGCCAGGTCGAACAGCGGCAACTGCCTGCTATTTTACCGCCTGCCGGTTAACATCCCCACCGTTCCAGTAACTGACACCATCGTTTGCCTTTTAGGCGGCTGAAGCCAATTACGTATTAAAATAATCAAGATATTCATCTTGTCTCAAAAAAAATACCCCGAACCCTGAACTAAACAAAGCACAACCATGCTAGCGGAATGAATTATCAGCAGCGAAATCGTGCGCTGTTTGAATGCATTAGGGAGCCTTGCGGAAGAACAGGCTGCAACCCGAATGTAGTTTAGGTGCTTGCTGCTAATATCACCGCTGACCTAATGTTTACTATAAATCGCTGTTCTTTCGTTAGGCGCCCTTATGCATGAGTTCGCACGATGCAGTCGCTGATGATTCATGCAGCGACGGGCTCCAATAAATTTCCCGATCCTTCAGTTATTGAACCCGTTCAGGCATCGGGGTAATTTTTTTGAGACAAGATCCCGGGTGGTCGCCTGCCAGGTCGAACAGCGGCAACTGCCTGCTATT
>CAMYNZ010000020.1 GCA_947259865.1 uncultured Desulfobacterales bacterium
CTCAAAGCTGCCTGGGGAGCTGGCGAGAATTAAACGTTTAAGGATCAGAGTTTCAGGGTTCATAGGTTCAGGGTTTGAAGGTTCAGGGTTATGTGGTTCAGAGTTCAGGGTTCAGAGTTTCACGTCTAAGATAACCTTGAACGCAGAACCTTGAACCTTTGAACCATCGTTTAAGGAGACAGTTTCAATGGCATTTATAGAGATCCAAAATCTGTTCAAGCGCTTTAAAGACGTCGTGGCCATTAATCGTATACAGCTTGAAATAAACAAGGGTGAAATGCTGACCCTGCTGGGTCCCAGCGGATGCGGCAAAACCACCACCTTGCGCTGTATTGCCGGATTGGAGAAACCGGAAGAGGGGGATATCATTATTGACGGCCAGCCGATGCTTTCGCAAGGATTTGTCCCACCGTCAAAAAGGGGGATCGGCATGGTGTTCCAAAACTATGCCGTATGGCCGCACATGAAGGTCTTCAGTAATATCGTTTATGGCTTGAAACTTCAGAAGATACCTAAACCAACGATCCGAGAACGGGCCGGACAGGTATTGGAACTCGTGGGTTTGGCCGGTCTGGAGGACAGATACCCGGCGCAATTGAGCGGCGGCCAGCAGCAAAGGGTGGCACTTGCGCGGGCGCTGGTGACCAATCCTAAAGTATTGCTGTTGGACGAACCCCTGAGCAACTTGGATGCCAAACTCAGAGAAGAATTGAGATTTGAAATCAAGAGCCTGGTCAGACGCATGGGTATTACAGCGGTTTACGTCACCCACGATCAGGCCGAGGCCATGGTTATCTCTGATCGAATCGCCGTCATGGATTCGGGCAACGTAGTGCAAATTGGCAATGCGCAAGAGATCTATAAAAAACCTGCCAATCGCTTTGTGGCTGATTTCATCGGCACCATGAATTTTATGTCGGGAGAAGTCGTCCAGGTTTTGGAGGGCCAGAATGCGGTATCAGTTCGTACCGAATTCAGCGAGAAGATGGTGTGCAGGATGCCAGACAGCATGGCCGCAACACCCGGTACCAAAATTTATGCTTCGATAAGACCTGAGGATGTGGAAGTGTTTACGGATCCGCCCCAGGCCGCGGAGAATGTGTTCAAGGGTAACATCGTTCACAAAGCTTACCTGGGCAACTTTTTATTCTTTTTTGTCAGCGTAAAAGACACCATGATCAGGGTGCAGGTTGCCCATCACCTGCCGCAAGAAGAGGGACAGGAACTCTACCTGTTTCTCGATCCGCAAAAATGTGTGATCCTATCATAATTTCACCTAATACCAAGGGACTTATATTCGACTGTGACGGCACACTGGCAGACACCATGCCCCTGCACATGGAAGCCTGGTGCCAAACCTTTGCGGATTACGGCGAAGAATGCCCTTACGAATTTATAAACCGTCTAAAAGGGACCCCGGCCGAAACAATGGTTGAAAAGTTTAATCAAAAGTATGGCCGCAAAATAAATCCAATAAAATTCGCCCAAGACAAAAATAGACGCTCCCGCAAAAAGTTGAGACAGGCCAAGCCGATAGATCCGGTTATAAAAATCGTAAGGAATTATCGCGGGAAGTTGCCCATGGCGGTGGCGTCCGGCGGCACGCGCCGCAACGTGCTTTTGACCCTGGAGGTAATCGGTCTGAAAGATTACTTTGTTGCCGTTATTACATCCGATGATAAACTCAAAGCCAAACCGGCACCTGACATTTTTATTGAAGCCGCCAGGCGAATGAAAGTAGAACCTACCTTGTGCCAGGTTTTCGAGGATGGGGATGTCGGGCTGCAGGCAGCACGTGAGGCGGGAATGATGGCTACGGATGTGCGGCCGTATATATAAAAACTGGGTTCAGGGTTCAAAGGTTCAGGCTTCAGGGTTCAAGGTTCAAGGTTGAACGATGCCAAGCTGCCAACCTGCAGGGAACAATATAGTATCCGGCGACGCTTTGTCGCTTCACCCATTGGGTGATTGTGGCGGTTGGCCAGAAGCAGACAGCAAAGAATTGGGGCTTAATGCCTTCATAACCCTGAACGTTGAACGGGGAACCCGGAACCGCTCAATTTTAGGTAGAACTTAGCACCGCTTCAGTGGCTGCGGTCTTCCCTATTGCCAAATCATGGATAACACTGCTATGTTTATTGAGCCAGAAGTATATCCACCATCTCCGCAAATCCGTACCCGCCTTCTTTTTGGGTGACCCAGGCCGGTTTGGCATCCAATCTTTTCGCAAAGCGCAAAATGTTGGCTACGCCGACGGAATTCGGAAAATACTTAAACATGGGGACGTCGTTGGGCGAGTCGCCGATGAAAATGATTCGATAACTGTCTTTTTTCAAATCGACCTCCCAAACTTCCTTAAACAGCCGGGTGGTCATGGTCAGTTTGTCATATTTCCCGAACCAGCCGTTGACATGAATGGAGCTGATTTTTGCCTGGGCGCCTGCCCGGGTGAATAAGCCAACGATTTGATCGACTTTTGCCGTGGCCAGCGGTGGCACGTCTTCACAAAAATCGATAGCCAGATCCGCTTCACGGTAGGCCTGGTCTGCGGAAACGCGGCATTCGGGGATCTTTTCAAGGATTTCCAGCTTTATTTTTTCAAGTTTGTTGCGATCTTTTTTTCGTTCGGCCTTAGATTTCCAGTAGCGACGATGCATCTTTTTTTGTCGATCATCATAGCGGAAATAAAAGGCGCCGTTTTCTCCTACGACGGCGTTTACCGGCCACATGCGGGCGATATGATCGCACCATCCGGCAGGTCGGCCGGTAATCGGAATAACGGCAATTTGGGATTTTTGCAAACGCTCCATGGCTGCAAATACCGCAGCGGGGAGGCGGCCCTTAACGGTGAGGGTGTCGTCAATATCGGCCAGGACATAACGGATTTTTTGGCGGGCCTGTATCGGAAAGTGTTTAAACGATTCCATCGTTAAAATATTAACTTTTCCCTTTAAGATTTAGATCCTTAATTCAGGGGTCGGGGTATTTTTTTTATCCAGCATCCAGCATCAAGTATCCAGTATCTGCAGATTCAGACATAAACGTTCGTTTTCAAAATTGTGTCTTCTTTGGTGACGGTTTTCAGGCAATAATTCCAGAAGTGGTTTCTTGCTTTACAAACCGGGTGCTTCGTGCCCTGTTGCAAGTGCACCGATTAAAGCACTGATGTGCTTTTGCTTTTTCGGCCTCTGGCCGAAAACTCAAGCCACCCGTTATACGGGTGGTCGTTGACTGCAAAACCTTAGATAAGGTTCAAGGGCAAGGCGCAGCTTTAGGTCCGCCGGTTTGCCAGTTAAGCCGGTTGAGCCCGTAAAAAATGGAATCTGTCCGATTTTTAACCGGCTAACGGGCCAACGGGCTCAACGGGCTAACCTATATCCTGTGCAAGCATGTTGAGGAGGCCTGCAACACAGCCATTGGGCCTTAGCCCACCTGAGGCGGATAAAATGGGGTTTTGAAACCGCTTCTATGGTTGAATAAGCTTTCCCCGGGGTTTCTGTCAAGAAAAGCCCTGAAAAAAAAATCCCGCAGGCCATAGAGACCGCGGGATTTTTATAGAGGGCTTTGTTGGCAAATTATTTTTTGTCGTCTTTTACTTCCTCAAAGTCGGCATCGACCACGTCTTCATCAGCAGAAGCGGAAGCATCCGCCTGAGCCGCTTCCGGTCCCGCGCCTGGTTGCTGCTGACCGGCACCGGCGGCCTGCTGATACATGGCCTCGGCCAGTTTGTGGGAAGTTTGGGTGAGTTCATCACTGAGCCGCTTGATCTCTTCTGTATTTTCACCTTCCATCGCTTTTCTGAGTGCGGCAGTGGCCTCCTCAACTTTAGTCTTGGTAGTGCTGTCGACCTTGTCACCCAGATCCTTGATGGACTTTTCGGTTGAATAGATCAGCGCATCTGCAGAATTCCGGGCCTCAACCAGCTCTTTTTTCTTTTTGTCATCTTCGGCATGAAGTTCGGCATCTTTAACCAGTTTTTCGATTTCTTCATCGGATAAACCGGATGAAGCCGTGATTTGAATGGACTGTTCTTTACCGGTGGCTTGGTCCTTGGCTGAGACGTTAACGATTCCGTTGGCATCAATGTCAAAAGTTACCTCGATTTGGGGTACGCCCCGGGGAGCAGGTGGAATACCGACCAGTTCGAATCTGCCAAGGGTTTTATTGCTGGCAGCCATTTCACGTTCGCCCTGCAGTACATGTATCGAGACGGCCGGCTGGCTATCGGCTGCAGTTGAAAAAATTTGGCTCTTGCGGGTCGGAATAGTGGTGTTTTTATCGATCAGCCTTGTCATGACACCACCCAAGGTCTCGATCCCCAAAGAAAGAGGTGTAACATCCAGCAGGAGGACATCTTTGACATCTCCCTTGAGGACCCCGCCCTGAATGGCGGCACCCAGCGCCACCACTTCATCCGGGTTAACCCCTTTGTGGGGTTCTTTTTTGAATATTTTTTTTACGCGTTCCTGTACGGCCGGCATACGTGTCATCCCGCCCACCAAAATAACCTCATCAATGACATCGGGCGAAAGGTTTGCATCTTTCAGAGCGGTCCGGCAGGGATTCTCAAGCTTGTCCAGCAGATCGCTGACCAATGCCTCAAGCTTGGCCCGGGTGATCTTTATATTCAGATGCTTTGGCCCGCTGGCATCGGCGGTTATGAAAGGTAAGTTGACATCGGTTTCCATGGAGGTGGATAGTTCCATTTTTGCCTTCTCCGATGCTTCTTTAAGCCGCTGTAGGGCCATTTTGTCATTGCGCAAATCGATGCCCTGGTCTTTCTTGAATTCAGCGGCCAGATGGTCAATCAGCCGCAAATCAAAATCTTCTCCACCAAGGTGTGTATCGCCATTTGTGGCTTTGACCTCAAAGACCCCTTCACCGATCTCCAATATGGAGATATCAAATGTACCGCCACCCAAATCAAATACTGCGATCTTCTCTTCGCTTTTTTTGTCCAGACCATAGGCCAGCGATGCTGCGGTGGGTTCGTTGATAATACGTTGAACATTGAGACCGGCGATTTTACCGGCATCTTTGGTGGCCTGCCGCTGGCTGTCATTGAAGTAGGCAGGCACCGTAATGACGGCATCTGTGACCTTTTCTCCCAGATATTCTTCAGCGGTTTTTTTGATATTTGCCAGGATATGGGACGAAACTTCGGCCGGGCTGTATTGCTTGCCGCGTAGATTAATGCGCAGATCGCCGTTGGGGGCCTTTTCGATCTTGTAAGGAAGTATTTTGATGTCATGCTGGACCTCAGCGGAGTCAAATTTGCGTCCAATCAATCGTTTGACGCCGAACACCGTGTTTTCCGGATTCGTAATTGCCTGTCTTTTTGCAATTTGGCCTACCAAAATCTCGCCACTTTCTGAAACAGCCAGAATCGAGGGGGTCGTCCGCCCCCCCTCGGGGTTGGTGATAACCTTTGACTCGCTCCCCTCCATGATCGCCACGCATGAGTTCGTGGTGCCGAGATCTATTCCGATTATTTTACTCATTTCTTTTCCTCCTTACAAATTTATGTATTCTCAAATGTTAATTTTGTGATCGTCAATCCTACGCATTGGCATCCTTCTCTTTGTCGTCATCTGATTTTTTGGGCGCGGCGACGACAACCATGGAGGGCCTGAGAAGTCTGTCATGTATCAGGTATCCTTTCTGCATTTCATTGGTAATTGCATTTTCAGGATGCTTATCGGTTTCCTCTCGCATGACGGCTTCGTGATATCTCGGATCGAAAGTCTTTCCTAAGGCTTTAATCGGTATGACATTGTATTTCTCAAAAATTTTCAGGATCTCTTTCAAAGTCAGATCGACACCATCGAGCAAGGAGTGATCGACCTTTTTATTTTTTCTGGCGGATTTGATCGCCAGTTCTAAATTGTCTACAATCGGAAGAAGCTCCTTAACCAGGCTTTGGTTTGCAAATTTGCGAAAGTCGTCCATCTCCCGGGCCGATCGTTTCCGGTAGTTTTCGAATTCGGCTGAAACTCTTAAATATCGGTCATAAGACTGTTTGGCCGCTTCTTCTGTCTCTTTAACCTTTTCTTCCAATTCTTTCATGGGATCAACTGCCGCGATCTCTTTGTCCTTTTTAGAATCGTTTTCTGCGGCCTTTTCAGGGTCCGCCCTGACCGCTTCTGCCGGTTTTTTTTCATTGCTGTCGATTTCACTTGATTTAGATTCAATTTTAATTTTCTTTTTAGCAGACATCAGCTGATGTATTCTCCTGATATTATTTGAAAATTAATCAAAAAAAGTGACCTCCGACAATCGTTGTTACAAAAATAATACTAGATGGTTCAATGTCAAGGCTGGATGGGGTCGCGCTTTGAATAGCAATTTTTGGCGGGATTGAGCAATGGGAAGCCTAAAACGGGGTGCATGATAGGGGCGGGAAGTGGTTGTGCACCCTCTGTTGAGTCAATTGCCGAAAACATAAACCAATCACGTGACCGGGATCGATCCACGACACAAACTGCATCACTTATCGCTGCTTCCTTCCGGACCTGACGAGGTTCGTGACCGTTTGTTGCGCGGCGGCCGATCAAAATGGTTTAAAATTTACCGGCGCAAGACCCTAAGAGGGAATTCAGCCCCGCATAAAGCGGATTTCGGGAATAGGGCACCGCTAGCTCCCCGCCTAGCACAACCGAGTATCTAAAATAAACGATATAATCATTTTTTCAAGTAAAAAAAGAATTCAACGACCATCCGCGGAGCGGGCGGATTGAATTTCTCGGCCCAAGCGCAGAAAGGCAAAAGCACGTCAGTGCTTTAGCGGTGCGCTGGCAACCCGGTGCAAAGCTGCCGGTTGGTCGGGGATGATATTACAACACCCGCCACAATATACCCTTTTTGCTGTTCATTAAAATACCACATGCAGTGTTTTTTGTTGACTTAGCGGTATTTCTGCCTTAGGTCTAGATTAATTTTTTTCGGAAAAAGCACTTGCCATTAAGAGCCAACCACCCATGCCTGCAATTCCCAAAAACGCCCATAATTTCCGCGCTAAACACCAGGTGTTGCAAACGGTTGAGCAGGCCATCACCACCCATGCCATGTTCAAGCCGAATGATAAGGTTCTGGTGGGTGTTTCCGGGGGTCCGGATTCAGTTGCCCTGCTTCATGTACTGCTTGAATTGACGCCCAGGTACGGACTCAAACTGGGGATCGCTCATCTGAATCACGGTTTGCGCGGCCGGGAAGCAGACGCGGATGCCGAATTCGTATCATCCCTGGCCCGGAAATTTGATCTGCCATGTTACCTTAAAAAACGAAACATCCGCCAATATCACACCCAGCGCAAATTATCCTTGGAAGAAGCCGCCAGGCAAATTCGATACACCTTTTATTTTGAGGTGATCGATAAATATGGATTTGACAAAATCGCCCTGGGTCATCAGGCCAATGATAATGCCGAACATGTGTTGATGTATTTATTTCGTGGCAGCGGCCCGCTGGGCCTTTCCGGGATACCGCCGGTGCGGGGTGCCAAGATTGTGCGTCCGATGCTGCGGGTAACCAGAAGCCAAATTGAAAATTATCTGGCTGCCGCTGGGCTGGAAAGTGTAACTGACCGAACAAACACAGATCTTCAATTTACTCGCAATCGATTGCGGCAGCAGTTGCTGCCGATTTTAATTTCATCCTACAATCCCAGACTAATTGAAACCTTAAACCGACTTACCGAAATTATACGATCCGAAGAACAGTGGATCAATGATACCATCCGGCCCATATTTGACGGCATGATCGTTCGAAAAACGGAAGAAAATTTAATCCTGTCTGTGCCGGCTTTAAATGCCATTCAGCCGGCCGTCCTGAGACGGGTCATCAGAATGGCTGTTGAAGCGGTGAAAGGGGATTTAAGACGGATTACCTTCACCCACATTGAATCTTCTCGAAGGCTTTTGGGAAAAAACCGGTCGTGGGGACATCTCAACCTTCCCGACAGTATCTGTATCAGAAGGCAGGGGGATGAACTGCTGATTTACAGGGCAAAAGGTGTCCAAAAACATGACCGACTACAAACCGGGGATTACGGAGATCATTTTTTCAAATACATCGTCCAGGCACCTGGTTTCAAACCCGTGGTCATCAATATTAAAGAAACGGGTGTTCAATTGAGGTTTACCCAAATCCGTGCTGAAAACATCCCGGATTTACACAAGGCTGGACAGCAGGTTGCTTTTTTTGATATGTATGGATTGACTTTTCCGCTGACCGTCAGAACTTTTCAGCCGGGTGACCGATTTACGCCCCTGGGAATGACCGGCACCCAGAAAGTAAAGGACTTTTTTATCAATCACAAGGTTCCGAGGTCGGATAGAAGCCGCTGTCCCATCCTTTTGAATCAGGATAAGATCATTTGGATTGTGGGACATAGAATTGACGATTCAGTTAAGATTACGGAAGCAACCGGGGACGCGTTAAAGGTGGAGCTTTTCCTTGCCGAATAGGCAATAGTGATTAGTATTATGTATATTTGTCACCAGACTTTTGCGGCGCGACTTCAGAAAACGCAGAAAGCCTGCCTTATTCTGACAAATTATACTACCGGGATTTCGTTTTGATGATCAGCGCAGGATCCGAGACGGGATCTAATCTAAAAAACCATTAAACAGGAGGTACGTACTTTTGAATCCGTTTTATAAAAACCTTGCCTTATGGCTGGTCATCACCATGATGATGATCATGCTGTATAGTCTTTTTAATACACAGCAACGGGCAGAAACTCCCATCAAATACACTGAGTTTCTGGGTATGGTCGAGAGTGAGCGTGTTGCCGAGGTTGTCATACAGGGACAGGAGCTATCCGTTACCGATACAGATCGTGGTCGCTTTAAGGTTTTTGCGCCCCAGGATGCCGACCTCATTAAAATCCTGCGGCAAAAAGGTGTGGTCATCCAGGCCAAGCCATTATCCGAAACCCCATGGTACATGAATGTGCTGTTTTCCTGGTTTCCGATGATCGTATTGATTGGGGTTTGGATATTTTTTATGCGCCAGATGCAATCCGGAGGCGGAAAAGCGCTTTCATTTGGGAAAAGCCGTGCGCGACTGATGTCGGACAATATGGCCAAGGTAACCTTCGAAGACGTAGCCGGAATTGATGAAGCCAAGGAAGAACTGGGTGAAATCGTAGAATTTTTAAGGGAACCCAAAAAATTCACTCGTTTAGGTGGCCGCATTCCCAAGGGCGTTTTGGTGATGGGACCCCCCGGTACGGGGAAAACTTTGCTGGCCCGTGCGATTGCGGGTGAAGCCGGCGTACCGTTTTTCAGCATCTCCGGTTCGGATTTTGTCGAAATGTTCGTCGGTGTCGGTGCCTCCCGGGTGAGGGATCTTTTTGTTCAGGGAAAAAAGAATGCCCCCTGTATAATTTTTATTGATGAAATCGATGCGGTTGGAAGACACCGGGGTGCCGGTCTGGGCGGCGGGCATGATGAAAGAGAACAAACCCTCAACCAGCTTTTGGTAGAAATGGATGGTTTTGAGTCAAATGAAGGTGTTATCTTAATATCCGCTACAAACCGGCCGGATGTGCTGGACCCGGCCCTTCTGCGCCCGGGAAGATTCGACCGTCAGGTGGTCGTATCCATGCCTGATATAAAGGGTCGTGAAAAAATCCTGCGGGTTCACATGAAAAAAACCCCCATATCACCGGATGTCGATTCGTTGATACTGGCCAAAGGAACCCCGGGCTTTTCCGGAGCGGATCTTGAAAATCTGGTCAATGAGGCGGCGCTTCTGGCCGCCAAACGAGACAAAGAAAAAATCGATATGGTCGATTTTGAAGACTCCAAAGACAAGGTTTATATGGGACTGGAGCGCAAATCCAAGGTTATTAAAGAAGAAGACCGCAGAACCACAGCCTACCATGAAGGCGGGCATGCACTGGTTGCAAGGTTTTTGCCTGAAACTGATCCGATCAATAAAATCACCATCGTTCCCCGGGGCCGAGCGGCGGGAGTGACATGGTTCCTGCCTGAAGAGCGGGATTTCAGGTACAAGGATCAATTAGAAAGCGAACTGGCAGTTGCCTTCGGCGGACGTGTTGCCGAAGAACTTGTATTCAAGCGTATCAGTACCGGTGCCGCCAATGATATCAAACAGGCCACGGATCTTGCCCAGCAAATGATACGAACATGGGGTATGAGTGAAGATCTGGGGCCCCTCTCCTACGCCAAAGGTGAAGAACAGGTGTTTCTGGGACGGGAAATCGCCCAGCACCGGGACTATTCTGAAGCAACCGCGCAGAAAATCGATCAGGCAATCCACAAACTGATCGATAAAACCTACAAGCGGGCCCAAACGGTCCTTGCGGAGAATTTGGATATTCTTCACAAACTGGCCGAACTCCTCCTTGAAAAAGAAACAGTCCTCGGCCGTGAACTGGATCAACTCATTCAGTCCTTGAGACCCGGGATTGATTTACCCTCCAGTACCGACAAGGATAGCAAAAAGAAGTCTCAAAAAGAATCGGAAACAGAGCCTCAACCCGAAACTGATCCCAGCCCGGAATCTCATGCGGGACCTGAACCGGATCAGTCGGCTGCTTGATTGTCACCTGCAATTCCCTGTTGAACAACTGAAATGAAACAGTACACACTTTCGTGGGGTTCCCACAACCTGGTCCTGGGGAAGCATTACACCGCCGTTATGGGCGTCGTTAATATTACGCCAGATTCATTTTCAGACGGGGGTAAATTTTTTTCATTTGAAACCGCTGTTGCCCAGGGTCAAAAACTGGCACAGGAAGGCGCCGATATCATTGATATCGGCGGAGAATCCACCCGACCCTTTTCAGATTCGGTATCCGTCGAAGAGGAAATACGGCGTGTGGTTCCCGTTATAGAAGCCTTGGCCCAGCGGGTCTCAATCCCCATATCCATAGATACGACCAAAGCCGTAGTTGCCCGGCGTGCCCTTGATGCCGGTGCTTCCATCATTAATGATGTCGGGGCGTTGCGACTTGATGCCGAACTGGCAACCGTTGCTTCCGAGTATGGTGTGCCGATCGTTTTGATGCACATGCTCGGCACGCCAAAAACCATGCAAGTCTCCCCGGTTTATGATGATCTTATCTCGGATATAAAAGCATTTTTGCAAGACGCCATCGAGCGGGCAATGCAAAATGGAATATTAAAGCGCAATATCATTATCGATCCGGGGATCGGGTTCGGCAAAACCCTTGAACATAACCTATTGATCATAAGACAATTGCACGAATTTGAGACACTCGATGCACCGGTTATGATAGGACCTTCCCGCAAAGCATTTATCAGAAAACTTCTCAAAGATTCTGAGGCCAAAGATATAAAACCCGATCACCCCTTAGTGGAAACGGGCACGCAGGCGGTGGTTGGTGCCGGTGTTCTAAATGGCGCTCATATCATCAGGGTTCATGACGTAGCCAGTACCCGGGCGACTATAAAAATAATCAAAGCAATTGAAAATGCCTGAGGGGTCAGGCAGTTTACAGAATAGGCCTCTGCATAAATCATCAGACCTGCTTATAGCGGGATGCAAACTCATGCATAAGGGATCCTAACAAAAGAACAGCGATTGAACGCTATACGAGAGGGGTGTTTTGTTATGCTTTTGGTGATTGACATTGGAAATACCAACATTGTAATGGGCGTTTATGACGGCAAAGATTTAATAAAAGACTGGCGAATTAGAACAGAAAGGAACACAACTGAAGATGAGTTTAACATACTCATCTCCGGTCTCTTTGAGCAAAGCGGCATGCGTCTCACGGATGTCGACCGGACTATTATTTCAAGTGTCGTCCCGCCGATGGTCACCATTTTAGATTCATTCTGCCGTAAATATCTCGGTGATGCACCCCACTGGGTGGATGCCAACTCTTACAGCCGTATGCCGATCTTATTTAAAAACCCGGCTGAAGTCGGTGCGGACAGGATTGTAAATGCCGTGGCGGCCTTTCATAAATACAAAACCAGCCTTATTGTCATCGATTTCGGTACGGCCACCACCTTTGATGCAATTTCAAAAAAGGGTGAGTACATTGGCGGTGCAATTAGCCCCGGTATTATGATCGCTTCTGAAGCCCTGTTCAGAAAGGCTTCCAAACTTCCCCGGGTTGAAATCTTTGTTCCTCCCGAACGTGTTATCGGTAAAGACACCGCCGCCGGTATTAAGTCCGGGATTATTTACGGCTATGCGGGCCTTGTGGATGGAATGGTAAAACGGATGAAAAAAGAAATGGGCACAAATCCCCGGGTTATTGCAACCGGGGGTCTGGCAAAACTCATGCATCATGTGTCGGATGTGATTGAAGTGGTCGAGCCGAACCTGACGTTGGATGGGTTGAGAATCATCAGCAACAACCTCTAGAAGTGGTTTCAAAACCCCATCTTAGGCCCAATAGCTGTGTTGTCCCGCGGATTGAAATGCTAATTAATCGCGGCAATATGCCGCTCCCACTGTTCATATCGAATGGAATTTAGTAACCACCAGGGTGTTTTAAAATGGGTGGGAGTGGCTTCGACTCGGCTGCCTTCGACAAGCTCAGGCCCCGAGCGTGCCGAGGGGAGCTCGTCTCAGGCCAGCCACGAGGTGTGCGGTTAAGCCCGTTGGCCCGTTTGCCGGTTAAAATTCGGATGATATCCTTTTCTTGCGGGCTAAACCGGTTAAACGGACAAACCGGCGAACAGAACCCAGCGAGCTGGGTTCTAATCCAGACCGGTTTCAGATTCGAGCCGTTGGATCTCGTCCGTAATTGCCTGCCTTTCTTGGGCCGACAAACCGGCTTCGTTCAAACGTTTTTTCAGCCCCAACAGGATCATTTCTTTTCTGTAATCGCTGCAACCATATGGATTATTTTTGATTTTTAAGGCCATTTTCTGCGACAGAGTATTCTTATGCATTTATTTTATAGATGCATGAAAAGACGATTTACAGTTGGTGCCAGTTTGCCGAATTTAGAACAAAAGGTTTGAATTCAGGAGGTGATGTTGGCGGCGGCTAGGTTCTGCCGCTGTTTTTTAGGGTTTCACTCAACACCCGGTAAAAAAGTTCATGGTCGGTTAATCCCCGGCCTATGACTTTACCGAATTCATCCACATTTTTATCATTGATGATGATATTGACACTGTATCGAAAGGCCATCATCTGATCCATTGTGCGATAGCTGCTGCTTATCATGGCCACGAAAATATTCCGGCGTATCGACATATTCAGGCGTTCAAGATATAACAACACCATGTTTGAGCCCGGGCCCTCGCAGTTGTAGGATTCGTTGACGATGATTAGATCATACAGATGATAGCGCATTTTTTTTAAAGCGTCTCGCCCGCTATCAGATACGGTGATGTGGTATTCCAACAAATTCAACGGGTCTACTATCTTTTTCAATATTGCCGGACCGGATTCACAGACCAGCGCCGTTTTGCCCTCTTCTTCGACAAAATCGAAAGGTTTTTCTGAAGCATCATAGGCGTCCGTAACAAATCCGGCTTCAAGCGCAGGATCTTTTTTTGGAGTCGGGCCGATTGTTATTTTGTTTCTGCACTTTGGACAGGGTAAGGTGGCAACTTTGGACCTGGGGACTTTATTATCAGGGATCCTGAAGCGACTGTCACATTTATTACAAATAATTTCCATGGTGATTGATACTATTTTGTTTTAATTCAATTAAATTCCAGCTGTTTCGCCTGCAATTTCAATCAGGCACGCGCCTTGTAACCCCGATCAATTTCAAGCTTTTCGATATCGGTGGTTGCTTCACCCCGGGCACTCTTGATTGAATCGATACCGCGGCCCACCACACCCCGGCGGGAAGAATAGGCCAGGGCTGTATTTTCGGTTATCAATCCCTGCTCATAGAGGCTGATAATGTGTTCGTCGAATGTCGTCATGCCGAATGCCGTGCCGGCCTGCATGATTTCGTAAAAAGTTTTTCCTTCGGATTCACCATTCAGTACCACATCCTTGACCCTTATGTTTGCTCCCAGGATTTCGAAAGTTGCCGCGCGTCCTCCGCCGATTTTTGGCAGCAATCTTTGGCAGACGACCCACCGCACCGCATCGGCCAGACGGATCCTGATCTGTCTTTCCTCTTCGGTGGTGAACATACCGATGACGCGGTTGACTGTGGAGCCGGCATCAATAGTGTGCAGCGTTGTCAAAACCAGATGGCCGGTCTCGGCGGCACTCAATCCAATTTCCACTGTTTCTCTGTCACGCATTTCGCCCACCAGGATCACCTTGGGGGCCTGCCGCAGAGCGGCTCTCAAACCGCTGGCATAGGACTCAAAGTCTAAGCCGAGCTCCCGCTGGTTGAAGGTGGATTTTTTATGCGGGTGTTGATATTCCACCGGATCTTCCAGGGTCACAATGTGTACGGATCTATCCTCATTAATCTCGTTCAACACGCAGGCAAGCGATGTTGTTTTACCGGATCCGGTAGCACCGGTTACGAAAACAATGCCGTTTTTTTCCTTGGCGATTTTATGCATGGCCCCGGGAAGGTTTAATTCCTCAATGGTGGGTATCTTGGATTCCAATTTTCGCAAAACGATGGACAGACTGCCGAGCTGGGAAAAGATATTGACCCTGAAACGGGCTTTACCCGGGAGGGAGTAGGAAAGGTCGCAGGATCCATTTTTGATGAGATCCTCAGTAAGACGACGCTCCTGACTGATGAGATTTAAGGCGAATATCTCGGTTTGGAAGGGCGTCAGCTCTTTGAAACGCGGTCTCATATCTATGGCAATCAGTTCTCCGTCGCTTTCAACCTGCATCGGTCTGCCGACCGTAAGATTAAGATCGGAAACGTTTTTACGAGAGTCGAGCATCCGCGTCAAAATATGGTCAATTTCCTGTTTTTTCATAAATTGATCCTATGAACCATTTATATGATTAGAGATTAAACCTCGGTAAAGTCAGCGGGCGGTGCGGTCAGCAAGGGTCTGAATTTTGCCTTTTCATTGGATTTCATATAAGCTTCATCGGCACTTATCCACCCTTTGTTATACAGGTCCATAATGGCATCATCCATCAACTGCATGCCGTATTTTCGGCCCGTTTGAATCATTGACGGAATCTGATGGGTTTTGGCCTCCCGGACAAGGTTTCTTACCGCCGGATTGGCAATCAGTATTTCCAGGGCCACGCAGCGAGCTTTTTTGTCGACCCGTTTGAACAAAACCTGGGCAATAATTGCTCTGAGCCCATCTGCCAGTGTCGAGCGAATCTGAGGCTGTTCGCTGGCCGGAAAAACTTCAATAATCCGATCAACCGTTTTCCAGGCACTGGATGTGTGTAGGGTTGCAAAGACAAGGTGACCGGTGGAAGCCGCTTCAATAGCAAGTGATATGGTTTCGAGGTCTCTCATCTCTCCGACAAGTATGATGTCCGGGTCTTCACGCAGTGCACCGCGCAACGCGGCCGAAAAAGTCTTTGTATGAATGCCGATTTCACGGTGATTGACGATACAACCTTGACTCTGATGGACAAATTCGATGGGGTCTTCAACGGTGATGATATGATCTTTACGTGCTCGATTGGCCACATCAATGATGGCCGCCAGGGTGGTTGATTTACCACAACCCGTGGGACCTGTTACCAGTACCAATCCTCTGGGCAGCGTAGCCAGTTTGGAAACTACGGCGGGAATACCGAGTTGATCACACGTCATGATTGTGCTCGGAATTTCACGGAAAACAGCGCCGATACCATTTCGTTGCATAAAGAAATTTGCACGATAGCGCGCCAGCCCTGGAATCTCATAACCGAAATCAACATCACCGGTTTCTTCAAACGTTTTGATTTTTTCTTCCGGCGATATTTCGTAAAGCATCGCGCGCAAATCGTCGTTGTCCAGTACTTTATACTTTATTCTTTCGATATCACCACGTATCCTGAGAGCGGGTGGCTGCCCGGCAGTCAAATGAAGGTCAGAGGCACCCTGTTCATTCATCAGTTTAAAGAACGCATCTATCTTTGCCATGTAATACTCCCGCTAAAATAACGCATCGCTTTATTTAGATTTCTGCAGCAGTTTCAATTTGGAATCTTCTTCGTCCATCGCACGCATCCCTTCCTTACCCATCTCGAGTAGTTTGGTATGCGCCTCAATTATGGCGCCGATCTGGACTTCGATCTGCATCCGCTGCCGTTTGAGCTCCGCAATATCTTCATGCAACTGGGCCAGCCGGTTGTGCGCTTTATTGAGGATTTTTTCTGCTTTTACTTCAGCCTCGGCAATGATTAATTCAGAAGATTTTTGAGCATTTTCTTTCATCTGTTCCAGGACTCTCTGGGAATTGAGCAACGCCCGTTTAAATGTCTCTTCGCGTTTCTTGTAGCCCTGGCTTTCATTTCCAAGCCTGCGGATTTCCTCCTGAAGTTTTTCACTTTCCTTTAACAGAGATTCAAAACCATCCGCAATTTGTTCAAGGAATAAATCAACCTCCTGAGGGTCGAAACCTCTGAATCTGATTTTAAACTTCTGCTGCTGAATATCAAGGGGTGTGATCTTCATTATACTTTGCCTCCCTTAAAAAATTTACATCAAAGAATCAGAAAATCTCAATAAGCTTTTAACAACAAAGTCTCGCAGAAAATACACGGCCAAAATAACAATAATCGGCGAAAAATCTATTCCGCCGAAATTGATCGGTAATTTGGTGCGAATCTTATAGAGAACCGGTTCGGTAACATTATGAATAAATCTGACAATCGGATTATACGGGTCGGGATTTACCCATGAGAGTATGGCTCGCGCGATAACGATCCACATGAAAGCGAGCAAATCAAAATTTAAAACATTGGCAACCGCCATTAGAAAGTAACCAGCAACATACATAAAAACCGAGGCCTCAACTTTATCGGGGTGTATCTTCAGAAAGCAAGGGAATGCAGCAGAAACTGGGTTCTTATGGTTTTCTGTTAAATATAAAGCAGCCCGAAGTCAAGATTATTCCTTCAAAGCTTTTTACAGATCCGATTTTTAAAAAAAATATATGGTTCGCCAGCCCTGTCCATCGTATATGCTATTCAATATGAGACCTTTATTTATAACATATATGACTGATATTGTCCAAATTAAACTGATATTTGTTAAGTGAATTACTCGCCTAACAAACCGGAGATAAAGAATAACAATAGGGTGGAAGGGCCGCCGTGTGCGCTCTTTCAGCAGGTTGGGATTTTCGGCTGAACCCGATTGCCGGCTTCGAAAGCCGGCAAATCAACAGTGGGTGGTACCGACGTCCACAGACATCCATTTGCGATGCATAGAACCGTGCCGGTGGAATTTGGGCAATAGAGAGCGATTGTTTGGCTGAAGCAAAAAAGTCATATCAAAATTTAGCCCCACCGATTTTTTCATTATTCGAAAAATTTTTTATCATGATTTCCCCCAATTCTTTTGAACGTATGGTCGCCGCTTCCACGGCATTAATGAGGGTTGTCCTGAGGCCACCCTTTTCAAGGGTGTGCAAACCGGCGATAGCGGTTCCGCCGGGTGAGGTGACCATATCCTTCAATTGACCGGGGTGGGCTTTGGTTTCCTGCAACATCTTTGCAGCCCCCAAAACCGTCTGAATAGAGAGCAAAAGAGCATCCTGTCTCGAAAGCCCCACTTTGACACCGGCATCTGCCAGGGCATCGACAATCAGGAAAATATAAGCTGGACCGCTGCCGCTCAGACCGGTAACGGCATCCATGAGGTCGTTTTCTTTTAGAAATATGCTTTTGCCGACCGAGTTAAAAATCGACATGGCCAGCTTAATGTAATCTTCGTGGGCATGTTCCCCGGCCGCAATGGCTGCGGCGCCTTCTTTGACCGAAGCAGCCACATTGGGCATCACGCGGATGAGCCGCAAATCCTTGTTGAGACAGGATTCGATGGCGGCCAACGGTACCCCGGCGGCAATGGAAATAATAAGCTTGGACATGTCGAGGGTCTCAGACGTTTCCCTGAGCACAGGTGCCATGATTTGCGGCTTGACAGCATATACGATAACATCTGATGCAGCCGCCACTTCCACATTATTCGTGGTGGTACCAATGCCGTAAGTTTTTTTGAGGGAGTCGAGCTTCTCCTCTCTGACGTCCGAGCAGATGATATTTTCAGCAGGTGCCGATCCTGAGCCAATCAGTCCGCTGATGAGTGCTTCACCCATATTTCCGGATCCAATTAGTCCGATTTTTTTGTTGTTTAGCATGGGGTTGTTGCTCCTTTGCAAAAGTGTTTAGAAGTGATTTGAAAACCCCATTTTATCCGCCTCGGGTGGGCTAAGGCCTAATAGCTGCGTTGTCCCACGGCTTGAAATGCTCACATGCTAGAGGGTTAAGCCCGTTGGCCCGTTATCCGGTAGAAAAATAAAAACAGATAGCATTCCGTTTTGAACGGGCTAAACCGGCTCAACTGGCAAACCGGCTAACCTAAAACCACGCCTTG
>CAMYNZ010000021.1 GCA_947259865.1 uncultured Desulfobacterales bacterium
GGCGGTGAAAAACATCTACAAACATTCGCCATCGAATTCAGAAATCAGAGTACTAAGCCGGACATTCGAGTTTGGGGTCATAATCGTTCATCAATTCGCAAACCCTTCGAATATCAATATTGACCGGACACAGGTTTACACATCGTCCGCATCCAACGCATTGAATACCATTGTCATATTTATCCACGTAATATTTCAGTTTGTGCATAAACCGCTGCCGCACCCGTTGAACCTTTTTGCTCCTGGGATTGTGGCCTGAGCCATGCAATGTGAAGAGTGGAAACATGCAGCTGTCCCAGTTGCGCATGCGTATCCCTGATTTCCCGCGATTTTCATCTTGAATGTCAAAACACCAGCAGGTGGGGCACACATAGGTGCAGGTACCGCAATTAATGCAGGAAAAGGCCACATCTTCCCAAAACGGTGCATTATAGAGCTCTGTGGTTTCTTTATTCTTTAGTTTATCGGTATTTACATAAGCAGTTAGCTTATCTTCGGCAGCCTTTTTCATTTTTTCGATTTGCCGGTTGGCGGTGTCGGTTTGCGAATCTGTATCCCAGCCACCCGCTTTAAGAAGGTTTTCCCCCTTTCCGGACAGGGCCTTGGCCAGGTAATGGTCACCGCCATCAACAAGTAAGATGTCCAATCCTTCCTCATGAAATGGCCCGCAACCGGCGGTTGTACAAAAACATGCACCGCAGGGGGTATGACAGGCCAATCCTACGAGGACAAGGGATTCATAAGCCTTGATCCAGTAAGGATCTTTGTACATGAGGTTATCGAAATTGCGTCTGACAAGCAAAAAGGCCTTTGCATCGCAGGGGCGGATTCCGATGACTGCCCGGGGCGGATGATCTTTGTCGACATCCTTCATGATGTGGTGGTCATCACGGGTTTCATCCAGGTTATATTTAAACATCGCCTCGGTCTGGGGATGCACGAGGGATTTGGCTGACAGACGCGTGTTTAAAAAATTAAAATCCGGCAGCTCACCGCTGGCGAGTTCTTTGAATTGATGAAACTGACCCTGATTTACCGGACCGATTAAGCAATAGGAATCGGCTAGTTTTTTCAGCCCGGGGGCCCAGTTTTGTTTAGCGACTTTAAAAATTTTCATAGGGCTGTCCTACTAGTACCTTAGTTGTTATTTTTGTGCATTTTGTGGCAAAAAAATTGTATTGGGATATTTTCACTATCTTGTAACGATTGAATATTTTCGATTGAATATTGAATATTTAAGGAATTCTTTCCATTTTAAAAAGGGCGGAGCAAAGCGACATCCACAAATATTCAATCTGCAATCTTCAATTTTCAATTCCGGCTCCTCCGGATTAGGGTTTAGTATTTGATTAAATGGCCGCCGAAAAGCAAAATCTTTTACACCAATAACCGCTTATTTAATAAAATCATCCGGATCATCAGGCCGGTAAGTATCCAGCGGTGGGCGGACATCCAGTGACATACCGGCCTCCCATTCAAACAACTCCAGACAATCTTTCTCCAATTTCTTGGTAAATTGACGCACGGGGATATCGACAGGACAGGACCGCTCACACGCGCCACAATCGGTGCATCGGCCGGCACAATGATAGGCCCTCAAAAAATGAAAGGTACGTGTGTCTGTCGGATCCTGACTTTTACCAACCCACTGCGGACGGTGTTCATCCACAAAGCAGGTAGGACAATAACACAACGGGCATGCGTTTCTGCAGGCGTAACACCGGATGCAGGGCGCCAGCATATCTTCAAAATATTGCCATTTTTCCTCCGATGTCATGGCTTCAATGTTACGGACATCCTTGTAGCGGTCCACATCCCGTTGCTCCTCGACCGCATCAGCAACCAGTTCATCGCTGATAACCGGATTTCGGTGGATGCATATGCTGCAATTGCTCTGAAGGACGCTTTCTTTGTCCAGGTTTTTTTCAAAATTCTCCCCTTTGACCGTGATCTTGGCGTCCTTTTCGGTAACGGTCTGGATTTCGCCCTCAAACATAGCCTCAATCCGGCGTTTATCGATCATGCCTTTGCAGGGAACCCCAATTATATATAACTGCTCCCGTTTGATTTTATTTTCTATGATATGGGTAACAATATTTCTTGAATCGCACCCTTTGGCAACGATGCCGATCTTTTCATTTCGACCGGTCAAGTAGTTGGCCAGGTTGATGCCGCAGTTGCTGTCCCACACCAATTTTTCCACTTCCCCGGACGATTTTACAAAACAGGGTTCATTCATCATGGGCACGGTGCCCTTTTTAAAACCGATGACCATGTCAACACGGCCGTCTTCCAAAAGCCGTTTTGATATTTGCTTTATTTTCTCCAGATACTCGATCATACTAAGCTACCTTGGGTTCGGACTTTACAAATGTATTATTGGGTCCCAGCGCCGTGATGGCATCGGTGACTTCTTTGACGACATCCACAAACTTGGTCGATTCAGCCGATGACACCCATGAAAATTGCAGCCGGCCGGGTTCAACTCCCATGTGCTCCATGAGATTTTGAAACAACGCGAACTTTCTGCGGGCATAATAATTACCTTCCAGGTAATGACATTCCCCGGGATGTCACCCCGATACCCATACTCCGTCTGCACCTTCCCTGAGTGCAGCCAGGAAAAATTTGGGACTCATGCGTCCGGTGCAAGGGATTCTTATAACCCGGATGTTGACCGGATATAACATCCGACCAACACCGGCAAGATCAGCAGCACCGTAACTACACCAGTTGCACAAAAAGCTAACGATTTTGGGTTCCCAATCTGACATGAATTTTTTCTCCTAAAAAATTCGGGTAAGGGGTAATAGGTTATAGGTAATGGGTAAGAGGTGATAGGTAATAGGTAATAAGGTTTAAAGTCATTTGGAATACGATTGATTATGATACGTGTTTATCCCTGGCCGCTAAGCCTTAACCCATCACCCATGACCTATTACCCCGTACCTATTACTTTTGACCCATTACCTATAACCTATTACCCCTTACCTGTTTTTTCCATTACCCATCACCTCTTACCCCTAACCTGATTTATCCATAACCCATTACCTCTTACCTGTTTTTTCCATAACCCATTACCTCTCCTCCTCATTCAGTGAAAAAATCTGGGCAAAGATTTGATCATTATCAAAACCTTTTAGATGAATGGCTCCGGATCGGCACGACGCAACACACAATCCGCATCCTTTACAGAGCACCGGATTAATTTCGGCTCTTCCGGCAAACGGGCCCTCTTCTGTAAACAAAGGCGCGGAATAGGGGCAAATGGCGACACACACGCCGCACTGGCTGCACTTGTCGGGCTCGGTTTCCGCTACCGTACCACTCATTTGAATTGATTTTTTAGCCAGAAGCGTGACCGCGCGAGTCGCAGCCGCCTGTGCCTGCGCAATCGATTCATCAACCGGTTTGGGTGCATGGGCTAACCCGCAGATAAAAACGCCGTCAGTGGCACAATCAACGGGTCGCAATTTTACATGGGCTTCCATAAAGAAACCATCATCATTGAGGGTCACTTTATACAGCCGGGCCAGGGGATTTTCTTTGGCAGGCACGATTGCCGTTGCCAAAACCAGCAGGTCCGGCCGGATCTCCATCCGCCGCCGTATGGCGGTATCCGTGAACAGTAACTGAAGATCCCCATCAACCGCTGCAACATCCAATCCTTTGTCAAAATCATACCGCAGGATGTGAATTCCCTTGCTGCGCGCTTCGCGGTAAAGATCCTCCCGCAATCCATAAGTACGCATATCCCGGTAGAGGATAAATACATCCATTGCAGGATTAAGCTCTTTGAGTTTCAAAGCATTTTTAATGGAGTGGGTGCAGCACACTTTGGAGCAATAGGGACGTTCGGGAATGCGTGAACCCACGCATTGAACAAAAACGGCCGTTTGAGTATCCTTTAAGGTTTGATCCTTTTCAATCAATTTTTGATCCAATTCAAGACCGGTCACTACCCGCGCGTCCTGACCATATAAATACTGTTCGGGCTTGAACTCTGAAGCCCCGGAAGCAATAAGCGTGACGCCATGCTCCAGTACTTCTTCTTGACCATCCTTTTGAATAGTCGTTTTGAAGTTGCCGACAAAGCCCTCCACTGCAGCTAGTTCTGCTCCCAGGTGAAGGTCGATTTCAGGGTTCGATAGAGTGGATTCAATCAGATTGGCCAGGTTTTGCTGGACATCCTCACCGCGCCAGGTCTCATAAAGCTGCCGGGCCTGCCCGCCCAGGGTCTCATCTTTTTCGATGAGATGGGTATGGTATCCCTGGTCGGTCAATGTTCTGGCCGCCGTCATGCCGGCAATGCCCCCGCCGATGACCAGGGCAGACTGGTTTATTTCCAGAGACGGTTCAACCAGCGGTTGGTGCAGGGCCGCCTTGGCAATGGCCATTCTGGTTAATTCTTTTGCTTTTTCGGTGGCTGCCTCAGGATCCTGACTGTGGACCCAGGAGCACTGGTTTCGGATATTGGCCATCTCAAAAAGGTATTTGTTCATTCCGGCATTGGCCACTGTTTCCTGGAACAGGGGTTCATGGGTCTTAGGCGTGCAGGCGGACACGACCAGTCGATTTAAACCTTTTTCTTTGATTAATTTGGCCATGGTCTCCTGGGTGTCCTGTGAACAGCTGAACATATTTTCATCAGTGTGAACGACGTAAGGCAAGGTTTTGGCATATGCAACCACTGCCGGCACATCCACGACCCCCGCAATATTGGTGCCGCAGCGACAGATAAATACACCAATTCGGGGCGGCTCCCCGCGCACATCGGTCTCTTTGGGGATTTCCTTGGTTTTGGTCAGTGTCCAGCGCGCTTGGGACAATCGGCTGCCGGCCGCACCGGCGGCGGCACTGGATTCAATAACAGATTGCGGGATGTCCTTGGGTCCCTCAAAGGCACCGCACACGTAAATACCGGCCTTTGAGGTTTTCACCGGTTCGAAACTCGAGGTCTCCGCAAAATTATAATGATCAAGGTGGATGCCCAGTTTGCCTGCCAGATTGACGGCATCTGTGCTAACACCCAGACCGACCGACAACACGACGATATCGAAGGCCTCCTCCATACGTTTGCCGGTATCGTCGATATAGCGGATAAGTTGTTTGCCGGTATCGTCAACCGGGACAATATGGGTAATTTTTGATTTTATAAATCGGATGCCTGATTTTTCCATACCCCGGTTGTAATAGCGTTCAAAATCCTTGCCGTGGGTACGAACATCCATGTAAAAAATGGCCGTATCGAGAGGATTCTTGCTGTGCTCTTTGGCCAGCATCGCCTCTTTGATGGCATAGGTGCAGCAGACCGAGGAACAATAACCCTTGGCCCCCAGGTGCACATCCCTTGAACCGACGCATTGGAGCCAGGCAATTTTTTCAGGCTCTTTATTATCGGAGGGGCGCACCAAATGCCCGCCGAAGGGACCCGATGGAGAAAGAATCCTCTCGAATTCCAGGCTGGTTACGATATTGGGGGACTTACTATATCCATAAACATCGTGGAGGGCGGGATCGTAAACCTGGCAACCGTTGGAAAGAATTACGGAACCCACCCTGAGTGTAAGCTCTTTTTGCACGTCATCGAATTTGACGGCACCGGTGGGACAAAATTTTTCACAGGCTTTACATTTGCCTTTGATAAAGTAAATACAATGCTTGGAATCGATGGCGTATTTCAGGGGTACCGCCTGGGCGTACTTAACATGAGCCGCTTTGCGCTTGACGAGTCCTGCATCGTATTCATCATCAACTTTTTTGGGACATTTTTCGGCACAAAGTCCGCAGGCAATACATTTTTCCATGTCAATATACCGGGGATACTGGACAATGTTTACTTCAAAGTTGCCCTCTTCTCCGGATATGTCTGCTACCTCGGACAGGGTCACTAACTCGATATTGTTATGCCGGCCGACCTCGACCAGTTTGGGTGAAATAATTCACATGGCGCAGTCATTGGTCGGAAAAGTCTTGTCCAGCTGGGACATGATCCCGCCGATGGAAGACGATTTTTCCACCAGATAGACATAGTAACCGGAGTCGGCCGCATCCAGGGCGGCTTGCATACCCGCAATACCCCCACCGACAACCATTACCGAGCCGATCATTTCTTTAGACATGGTTACTCCTCAGAAAAATATGCTTTAATACCCGTAATATCAATTCGGTTCATATTGAGACCTAAGGCCTTTTCGTCAATACCCAGACCGAGTCCAAGCAGCTGCGGATAAAGTATCGAAGGCAGCTTACGGTTGCCCCCGCTGTTGGAAGCGGGCATTTGCTGGACGGTATCGAATTGTAATTGGCACCATGGACATGCCGAACACAGAAAATCTGCACCGGTCTGTCTGCCGTCTGCCAATTTTCTGTTGGTCAGATCCATGGAAAGTTTATCATTGATTCCCATCAGCGGAGCGCCGCAGCAATCCAGTTTCAAGGGCCAGTCCACACTTTTGGCGCCGGTCACTGTAACCAGTTCATCGAAAAGGACCGGTGCTGCCGGATTATCAAACTGCATGATTTCGCTGGGACGCAAAGCATGACACCCGTAATGGGTGGCGATGTTAAGGTCCTTGTATTTTCGGTTTATCTTCTCCTTTAAGGCGCCTACACCGAAATCCTTGTGCAGCACCGCCAGAAAGTGGGTCACCTGATACTTCCCGTTATATGCCAATCCCTCCCTGGATAAAAATGTGTTAACGCTATCCCGCAGATGTGTGTCCTCTTTAAGAAGATGGGCGGCCTTTTTAAGGCTGCCGTAGCAGCATTTGCAGAGGGTCATCATGTCCAGATCCTGTATCTCCGCCAAAGCGAGGTTTCTGGCCGCAAAAAGAAGATAGGTATTAAAATCCATATTGCGCATGGGATAGCCGCAACAGTTGAATTCACGAATATCAACAGTGTCGATATTCAATTTATCCATTACCGCCCGGGCGGAAAGCTCATATTGCTGGACTCGGGCCGGAATGTTGCAGCCGATAAATAAGGCAAATTTCATCATTCCATTTCCCTTTAATTAAAGGTCTCTTTTATTGCCTGATTTTTAAGTTCATAAAGTACATCGGTCACCTTAACCCCCTGGGGACAATGCTCCTGACATTGATAGCAGGTCACGCAATCCCATAACATCCCGGAGCCCATCGCCAGATCTTTCAATCCCAGTCCCAGGGACCGCATGATTTGGTGCGGTAACAACCCCACGACCTCTTGAGGATTTTCATAATTTTTGACCACCGGGCATACCGTGCTGCAATTTTCACAGGAATAACAGTATGCATAGGTATGGGCCTGGTCCGAACGATCCGCTTTTTCTTTAAATTTTTTGTTAATGGGGGTTAAGGGGATGACCTTTTCAGGCTGTTTTACCAATTCAAAATTGTTGGCGATCGCATCCCTGGCCGCATTCAAGGGTTTTGGATATTGGGTTGATTCGAAAGCTTCGCGGTTTAATCCCCGGTACCATGAGTATTGAGAAAGCACCAGCGGAACTTGGAGGCCCTTTTGGATAAGTTCTTCCCTCACATTCAACCACAAATCTTTCAAGGTTATGCCGGCAGGGCAGACCACGGTGCAGCGGTCACAGTTGGTACACAGATAGATCCCCTCCTGGATTGCCTTGAGCCCTTGACCATCAAGATCATGGTTGGCAGCATATTTCTTCAGGAATTGAATTTTTTCCGAAGGCAGGATATTGCTATTGCCGATACTGTCATAAGCCACAGCTACCGAGCACCGCAGGCTGCAGGTGCCGCAATGCATGCAGGCATCCAGTTCCATGGCTTGACGGGTGGCGATATTGGCCGGGGTGGAAGTCTCTCTGTCCATCACCGCGCCGGCCATTAAACTTAGCGGCGTGGTAAAGATGTGGAACATCTTGCTGAACGGCAGGTAGGCCAGGCCGATAAAGCACGCCAGAATGTGAATATACCACAAAAAAGTCACGCCCCCTCTCCGATCCAGCGCTACGGCAACGGGGCGCACGATTTTGCTGGCAACATATCCTGTAAAAGCCGCCTGGGGTCTTGAATGACATTCCATGCAGCTTTCAGCATGGATCTCTTCTCCCCAGTCCAGGGCTTCATCCTCCGGAGGGCCCTCGATGTTGGGGGAAACCAGTCCGAATTGCTGAACCCAAAAACTTTCCAGAGCCTGGATCTCATCCTCATCCTCCAGCCCGGCATAATCTTGCACCATACGCATAAATTCACCGTGGGAGGTAATTTTTAGACCTTCTAAAAATACACCCGATAGTATCACCGCGGCTACGATGATGATGGCATAGCGGTCCATGGCGCTGGTGGAAAGACGGGGAACTTTGAGGATAAAACGACGGTAAATGGCGATTACGATGCCGATAATCACCATGAAACCAAACAGATCCCTTAGAAACATAAACGGATTGACGGTCGAATAGTAGTTGCTGAACAGTGGTTCGGAGATTACTGTTTCCAGCGCATGCATCCCCACCAGTAGGATAAAGCCCCAGAAGATTAGCATATGCATGAGCCAGCGGAGAAAATCCTCTCTCAAAATTCTTAATTGCAGCGCAACATCAAGTATAAAAACCTTAATTAAAACCAGGATTTTGGGACTGAATATCGTAATCAGGATCCCTTTGGCGGCGGCGGAAACCCTTTCAGCAGCGGTAACCTGATAAGCGAATATACCGATTTTACGGGTAAACCAGGTCGAAATCTTAAAAATGAGGCCGGAGATAAATATAGTAAGAGAGGTATACAGTAATATATCAAAGACCATTTAGGCGTCCTCCATGATTCCTCAACCAAAAGATGGCCCTAAAAGACATCGCAAAAATTCAGGCCAAATGGGTCGAATACCCATAATGGTCTATATTGTCAAGGGAAATGTCTTGCCGTCGCCTCCGGTAGAGGCCGATGGCGAGGCCTTGCCAGCTGCCATTCTGTCCCCCATAAAGGGGGTATCAGCTTCAAGCGCAACCACACGGACGGCGGCTAAAAATGGGGCTTTTCCAGGGGGTAAAAGATTGACACGTCAATGGACGGGTGTTATAGGTAAATTGTAATCGGATGCAAGAAAATACCATTCTGCGCAACAGGCGCTGTAGCAATAAGCGCAACAAGCTATTCTAGGGTGGGAAATCTGATTCAACCAGGATAAGATTGTCGCCGGGAAACCGCAAATCTTTTCAATTGGGCTAAGGTATACCATGGGTGATATCATATCGATCAATAATAAGCTTACCCTGGCCAAGGAAAAAAAGACCGCCTTGATCAGGAGGCGCAAAATCCAGGCCGTCCAGAAAGTATTTCAGTGCACCCAATGTGCTTTCAAGTGCGAAAAGTGTGGCACCCAAATGAGTCATGACGCTCCCGATCAAACCGAGATGCCTCGGGATATCCGGGTACCCTACCGGTTATGTGATAGCTGCTCGGAGGAATATATCGATTATATTGAAAAACATAAAGGTGGCGGAGACCCGGATAATTACTGGCACAATGAAGCATGGCTGGCGCTATGGAAAAGCTGGATTGATTACCAGGGTGCTATCGACCGTTACCTCAAATCAAAAGAGTTTACTCAACTTGTACAGGAACTGAGACAACCCGATACCGATGAATAGGAGGTATTTATGTTTGGAATTGGAATGCCGGAACTGATAATAATATTAGTCATTATCCTGATAATTTTCGGAGCCGGCAAATTACCGGAAATAGGCGCGGGCATGGGGAAAGCCATAAAGAATTTTAAAGGCGCTTCTGACGAAGAAGAAAAAAAAGAACCCGATAAACTCGAAGAAGACAAGAATTCATGAAAAATTGGTTACCTGTACGTGCAGGTTGAACGCATATTTCCTCACTTAAACGGGCAGTTTTAACATACCATCCAAACTGCCCTTTCTCCTTAAGAGCATCCTCCTGATTTCGGCCAGAATTCTACCGACACCCTTATTGCAAAAGCCGAATAAAACCGATGAAACGGCAAGAGTGACTCTAAAAAATACGCGCCGACTTTCCTCAATGTTGCGCCGGCTCAGGCGAGGGGTAATTTTTTTGCCGACCGGATGATCACTCCATTGGTTTCAAAAACTTAGATTGGGTTCAAGGGTAAAGCGCTGTTTCAGGTTAGCCGGTTAGGCCCGTAAAAAAAGGGAATCCATCCGAATTTCAACCGGCTAACGGGCTCAACGGGTCAACCCATTTTCTGCGTGAGCATTTTGAGCCGGCCCGCAACGCAGCATTGGACTCCTAGACGCATTTTTGAGATGGGTTCTAGAAAGGTATATCATCATCCGGAGTCTGCGGAAGAGAACTGTCCGGTTCTGCTGACGGCGGGCCTCCGAATGAATCCGTGGCCACAGCTGAATCCCTGGACCCCAGCATAATCATCTGGTTTGCAACGATTTCAGTCGTGTACCTTTTAACCCCTTCTTTATCTTCCCAGTCTCGGGTCTGGATGCGACCTTCAATATAAACCTGTCTGCCTTTGGCCAGGTATTCGCCGCATATCTCACCCAATTTTCCGAAGGCCACGATGCGATGCCACTCAGTGCGGGTTTCCTTTTCACCTTCTTTATTTGTCCAGGTTTCCGAGGTGGCAATACTGAAATTTGCGACCGCAACGCCACTCTGAGTATAGCGCATCTCAGGATCTCTACCCAGATTGCCGATCAGGATTGCCTTGTTTAATCCATTTGCCATGTTTTACCTCCCTCAGTAAATCCGTGTAAATCTTCTGGCTAAATACAGAAAATGCAATTCAAAGTCAACCCGCTAGAGGATGGTCGGACAATATTTGCATTGGGTATGTGTCCGATAGCCGGTTTATATAAAGGAAGGATTGCATAGTTTTTTCAAGTCCCAGGCTTTGATTTTAAAAGATTTATCGTGCACGCCCGGGTTGAAATAAACGAAATTCTTTTTGGTTAAGTCGGGATCCATATAAATCGGCAGTGACGTCATGTGACCGAAGGGCGGCACGCAGCCCACTTCGCAACCGACCGCCTGGCTGACGGCCTCGGGTCTGGCAAATGAGACTTTTTTTGTCTTGGCCGCTGCTGCCGCCTGTTTCCAGTTTACCTTTTTATTACCGGGAAGCACCAGAACGATCATGTTGCTTTCCTTGGTCATCAACACCAGAGATTTTACAGTTTCGGATTCGCTGACTCCCAATGCCTCAGCCATGGCAGGGTTTGTATAAACCGGCTCGTGCTCGTGCACTTCATAAGAAATTTTTTGGTCGTCAAGTGTGGCAATAATCTTTTCTTGCAGTGTCATTTCTTTCCTCCGATGATGGGATTGTTTGCAATTTCAACCGATGCTGAGACGGTTACTGTCTTCAACTCATTCTGGTATTAATGCGCTGGGCTTCCGGAACCATCCGTTTGAGTTCGGTGGTCACCAGGTTTAAATGCTCCTGCATAAAACCGGCGGCTTTTTCTGCTTCACCATTAGTGATGCTGGCCACTATTTGCTCTGCCGTAACAACCGCCTTGTCCGTTTGAAATAAGGTTTTGGGATTGAATCTGTCATATTGTTCATGAACTTTATTTACGATGAGTTTCATCATTTCAAGGATCATGTTGTTCCCGGTCGCCTGGGCCAGTGCGATATGAAAATTAAAATCATGATCTGAAAAGCGCTTGTAATCATCAACGGATTCCTTCATCTTTGCTAAAGCATCAACAATTCGACGAATATCATCTGACTTAGCCCGGCGGGCGGCCAACTTCACCGCATTGCATTCAAGAATTTCCCTGACTTCAACCAAATCGATGATACTTGCCGCCGTCTGAATGTCACTCAACTCCATGGCGGATAGGTTAGCGGGCTGGAAATCTTTTCTGAGAAAAGTACCCCTTCCCTGAATTACCTCCAAATACCCCACCAGTACCAGGGCTGAAATAGCCTCTCTCAGCGTCGATCTGCCGATGCCAAACATTTTCGTCAATTTCCGTTCAGGCGGCAGTTTATCACCGGGTTTCAAATCACCTGATTGAATACTCTCGAGGATCTCTTTCATTACCAATTCGGACGTGGAACTGCGTTGAATTGTTGTGTAATTCATTTGTCTAAATTTTACCATTGAAAAGTTTATATTAAGATCGTAAAGAGGTTTTGAAAAATAGCATTTTCCCAATCTTTTTTTCTTGACACACTTTTTTTTATCTGTCAACCTGATTTTCAGGTCATCAGACCAATTTTATTTATTTTATGGCCCCGCTCCAGGATAGCTTTGTAAGAGGTGAAATATGACAGAAAATCTCACGACAACCGTTTCTTCAAAAATTCAAACCATTGACATCAACCGTAATTTACCGACGGTGATTATCGGTGAACGCATCAATCCCACCGGACGTAAACAACTGCAGGCAGCACTTGAACAGAATAATTTTGACATTGTGCGCCAGGATGCTGTTGCGCAAGTCGCAGCCGGAGCTAGCGTACTTGATGTTAACGCCGGCATCCCCGATGGTGACGAACCTGTCCTGCTCAAAGCGGCCGTGCTCAACGTAATGGAGGTAGCTGATGTACCGCTTTGCATCGATACCGCCGATCCGAAAGCCCTGTCTGCAGCGCTGTCGATTTATGAGGGCAAAGCCCTGGTCAATTCGGTCAACGGGGAAGAGCGTTCACTGGAAGAGATGCTACCGCTGGTCAAAGAGTACGGCGCAGCGGTCATTGGACTATGCATGGACGATAACGGTATCCCCGAAACACCGGAGAAACGTTTGGGGGTGGCCGCCAAAATTATTGAACGGGCCGGCAAGCTGGGTATCGGTCCTGAGGACATTGTTATTGATCCTCTGGTTCTGACAATGGGAGCGGACCACAATGCCGGCAGGATAACCCTGGAAACCACCGAACGGATCGTTAAGGAATTTGGCGTCAATATCACGATGGGCGCCAGCAATGTTTCGTTTGGCTTGCCCGACCGCTTACACATCAATGCGGCTTTCATCGCTATGGCCATTCACGCCGGATTGACCTGCCCCATTACCAATCCGTTGGTTTCTGAGCTCACAACCGCAGTTTTGGCCGCCGACATGGCAATGGGACGCGATGAGTGGGGAACGCGCTGGATCGAGGCTTTTCGATCCCGTGAAAAATCAGGTTAAGGATATTACAAAACTTGATTCAGCTGGAAATGTGTAGCTACTTTTAATGGTTAGCGATCGATTGGTAAAGCAGGCAATATAATTTCTGAAAGGAGGATAGATCCATGAGCGAGGTGTTGACTTTAATTACCACGGCCGTCATAGAAGGGAAAAAGGATGATATCGCCGAGTTAACCCAAGGGGCTCTTGACGAAGGGCAAAGTGCCCAGGACATCCTTTACAAAGGTCTAATGCCGGGTATGGACCATGTCGGCGTCAATTTCAAGGCCGGCGATATGTTCGTACCTGAAGTCATGCGATCGGCCCGCTCCATGGCGAATGCCATGGAAATTCTCAAACCGCTATTGATTGAAAGCGGGGTGGAAATGATCGGCAAGATACTTATCGGGACCGTTAAAGGTGACTTGCACGATATCGGGAAAAACCTGGTGGGCATGATGTGCGAAGGTACCGGTTTTGAGGTGAAGGATCTGGGAACCGGTGTAGAACCGGAAGCCTTTGTTGATGCGGTAAAAGAATTCGAACCCGATATCGTGGGCATGTCAGCCTTGTTGACCACAACCATGCGCGCCATGGAAGACACCATAAAGGCTTTTGAAGAGGCCGGTGTGCGCGATCGGGTAAAGGTAATGATCGGGGGGGCACCCGTCACCCAGTCCTTCGCTGACAAGATCGGAGCCGATGCTTACGCGCCGGATGCCGCTGCAGCATCCGATGCAGCCAAAAAGTTTGCGAAAAAAGCCTAATCATTCGTAAGCACCGGGCTGCATACCAAGCTATTTGGCATGAGTTTGGCGCGATCAACAATTTAGAAAGGAGATCGTTGTATGAGAACAAACTATCGAATCAATTCAGGAGTGCGCTTCGAAATGCTGTCCCAGGACCAATTGCAGGCATTGTTCGACGGCGTGCTTCATGTTCTGGAGAATATCGGCCTCGATGTTCATCACGATGAGGCCCGCGATATTCTCAAAGAAACGGGGGCCTGGGTCGAGGGCAAGCGGGTTCGTATCCCGCAATACCTGGTTAAGCGCTCTCTGGAGATGGCACCGCGCAGCTTCACCATATATGCCCGTGACGGAAACCCAAAGCACGATATTCACATCGGCCCCGGCCGGGCGCATTTTGGCCCCGGACCCACCCCGCCGAATTTCACAGATGTCGAAACGCTGGAACGCCGACCCTACGTAAAAGACGATGCCCGCATCGTAGCGACGTTGGTGGATGTCCTGCCAAACATTGATTTTTGCCAATCGCTGGGAACTGTCAGCGACGTGCATCCGAATCTTGCGGCTGCTTACGAATTTGCCGAGATGTTTCCCAACACCAGCAAACCCATTGTTGCGTGGTCATTCGGCTGGGACGACTCGGAGGACATTCACAAAATCGCCGTGGCTGAAGCCGGCGGTCAAGAGGCATTCGAAAAACGTCCCAACTACATTCATTATTGTGAACCGATATCCCCCCTGGTGAGCTCCTTTGAAGCCGTAGACAAGCTTATTTTCGCGGCCCGAAACCGCGTACCGTTAATATTTACTCCCTGCCCTTTGGCCGGCGGTACTGCCCCGGTGACAGCCGCGGGTATTATCATCCAGGCCGCGGCCGAATCCTGGATGGGGTTGACACTGGCCCAGGCCATTCAGCCCGGCCTGCCCTTTTTTATGGGGGGGGTGCTCTCGGTGATGGATATGAACGCCATGATTTTGAGTTATGGGGCACCCGAGCTTTCTTTGATGATGGCCGGGGCCACCGAACTGGCCCATTTTGCCGGAATTCCCCTGTGGCAGACCGGTGGCTGCACTGATTCCAAAGTGCTTGACGAACAAGCCGCCCTTGAAGGCTCGATGTCCTGTTTCTTCTCTGCCCTCAGCGGGGGTGACCTATGCCATGATGTGGGGTATACCGAAAGCGGAATCACCGGATCTATTCTACAAACCGTCATGATGGACGAAGCCATCGGTTATTCACGACGCATCACCCGGGGTATCGAAGTCAACGAGGACACCCTGGCCACCGATGCTATCCATAACGTGGGTCCTAACGGCCATTACCTGTATGAAGAGCACACCCATCGTTACTACAAAACCGAATTCTGGTATCCGAATCTTTGTGATCGACACAACTATGAGGAATGGGAAGAGGCCGGCAAAACGAAGATGCGGGATCGTGTAATCGAACGCACGCGGGATCTGCTCAGTTCTCACAAGCCTTCTGCCATAAAGTCCGAGACACAAAAAGCGATAAAGGAAATTATGAAAGCGGCTGAGGCGCGTGTCAAAGATAAGCAATAACAATACAATATCACGACCATGGGTTTAAAGGAGAGACAGCATGAGTGAAATATATGAGAAAATAGCCACGGAAATTCTGGAAGGAAACGTGCCCAAGATCCCCGAACTGGTGCAAAAAGCATTGGATGACGGCCTGAAAGCCGATGATATTCTAAGCAACGGTCTGGTTGTGGGGATGAATGAGGTGGGTGTCCGCTTCAAAAGTGGTGCCATGTTCATTCCCGAAGTATTAAAATCCGCCAAGGCCATGCATGCCGGCCAGGAAGTGTTGCGGCCGCTGCTGGCCGAAAGTGGTTCGGCACTTACCGGCAAGATTGTGCTGGGCACGGTGAAAGGCGATCTGCACGATATCGGCAAGAACCTGGTCGGTATGATGTGTGAAGGTGCCGGCTTTGAGGTGATCGATCTGGGCTTTAATGTGGAACCGGAGAAGTTCACCGAGGCCATTAAAAAGCATCAACCGAACATCGTAGGGATGTCCGCCTTGCTGACCACCACAATGCGGGCCATGGGCTACACCATCAAAGCAATTGAGGAAGCCGGTCTGCGGGACAAGATTAAAGTGATGGTCGGCGGTGCACCGGTGGATAAGGATTTCGCCGAGCGGATCGGTGCTGACGGATACGGCCATAATGCCGTCTCGGGTTCAGAGCTGGCCAAAAAATTGGTTAGCGCCGTCTAACTCAGGGCACCTGGATGTTTTCCAGAGAGGTAAAAATGACACTTTCGGGAAAAATACCGGTCGTTATCATTGCCTGTAAGGTCATGCAAAGCATGCTGGAACAATTGATACCGGATCAACTGCTTCAGCGGGCGACCTTTATGGACTATGGTTTGCATCGGGTACCGGCCAAAATGACGCAAGAATTGCAAGATGCCATCGACGGTCTCAATGACCCCAGCCGAGTGGTATTAGGTTACGGGCTGTGCGGTAACGGACTGGACGGCATCGTGGCCGGCAAACACACCCTGCTGATCCCCAAAGTGGACGATTGCATTGCCATTTTATTGGGCTCCCGCCAGTCTTATATTCGGGAGTTCTCAGCGGTTCCCGGCACTTACTACCTGAGCAAAGGCTGGTTGGAATCCGGCAGCCATCCACTCAAAGAATATGAAGAATACGCCCAAAAATACGGTCCAGAGGAAGCGGCCTGGATAATGGATCAGCAATATCGCAATTACGAACGCCTGGCCATGGTTGCGCACAGCCAGAGCGATCTTGAAAAATACCGTCCCCAGGCGCTCGAGGTTGCCCGCTACTGCGAAAAATGGGGCATGCGCTACGAGGAAATCCTGGGTTCGGATCGTTATGTGCGGCGTCTGATTGAAGTGATTGAACAGCCGGACACAAGCGATGATGAGTTTATAATTGTGCCCCCGGGCGGTCGAATCCGTCAGGAAATGTTTTGGGACTTTCAGATGGTTGAATCCCGAGAAAAGAAAGTCGTCAGCAGCTAATAAACTGTAATTTGGTAATCGGCTTTATAAAAAAGGAGAATACGCCATGCAAGTAAGAAGAACCAATTACCAGGTAAACGCGACACCGCGGCTTCAGGTGCTCAGCGAAGATGAAATTGAAGCTATCTACTATGCAGCTTTAAGGGTGCTGTATGAAACCGGTGTGAGGGTATACGAAAAAGAGGGCGTCGAGGTGGCCTACTCCGGCGGTGCAATCGTCGAGGATACCACCGAAGACAGCAGCCTGGTGAAGATACCCCATTACATGGTCGACAAGGCCCGGGCCACGGTGCCCAGCAAAGTGGTTGTCACCGGACCGGATCGTCAATACCGCATGGAACTTTTTAAGAATCAGATTTATTACGGTGGGGGGTCCGACACGCCTTACCACCTCGATCCTTATACCGGTGAACGTCGCCGCGCCACCTATCAGGATGTAAAAAACTGCGCGCGCGTTGGCCAAACCCTGCCCAACTATGATTTTCACATGTCCCTGGGTATCACCCAGGATACGGCCGTTGGAACCTATGACCGCTGGCAATATCTGGCCATGCTGGAAGGCACAAGCAAACCCATTAATATCACTGCCGTGGATTTGGAGGGAGTGCGCGATCAATTGGAGATGGCCCACATCCGCGTGGGCGGCAAAGCGGAGTGGAAAAAGGGTCCCATTTTTTCGCTCTATATCGAACCGGTGTCACCCCTGAGCCATTCGCAGGAAGTCGTACAAAAACTCCTGTTTGCCTGTGACAACGATATACCTTTTGTCTACACCCCCTGCCCGCTGGCCGGAGCTACCGCACCCACAACCCTGGCCGGTTTATTGGTGCAGGCCCTGGCCGAAAGCTTATTTGGTATCGTCATCAGTCAGCTGCGTAAACCCGGAGCCCAGCTTATCATCGGGGGTTTGATGTCCAACATGGACATGTTGAGCACGATCTATTGTTATGGCGCTCCGGAAATGGCGCTTCTGAGCGCCGGCTATACGGATATCACCAAATGGTTGCGGGTGCCGGAATATGAGACCGCCGGTTGTTCGGATGCCAAACTTTTCGATGAGCAGGCGGCCATGGAAACTGCCATCAACATCTCAACCGCCGGGCTGGTGGGCGGCAATATGATTCACGATGTCGGTTATCTGGATTCGGGATTGACCAGTTCGATGGAGTTAATGGTCGCCGCGGACGAAATCATCGACATGGTTAAACGCATCCTGCGGGGTATACCCGTCACCGATGAAACAATGGCCCTTGACGTCATGAAAGACGTCGGGCCCGGCGGACATTTTCTGGAGCATGACCACACTTTTGACAGGTTTAAAACCGAAATCTGGCAACCCAAGCTGATTGATCGGCAAAACTGGGAGAACTGGGAAATGGCCGGGAGCAAAGATTACGGCCAACGCGTGCACGAACGCGTGGTAGAGATCCTGGAAACGGAAACGGAGCCGCTGTTGGATGATGCCATGTTTAAGGAACTGCGCCGTGTGTGCGAAATGGCCGACGAACGCCACAAAGGTGAAGAGCTGGATGTGAAGATGTTTGTATAAACATCCGTGCTAAGCGGTTCCTCCTTTGCAGTCGGCCGTTTTTTTGGACCCCTTTAAAAAGGGAACCGCTACCGGCGGATGATTCAACCTGCAGATAAACCGATAAAAAATTGAGCACAAGCAAAGATTCCCAGAGCGCATTGGTGCTGGGCATAGATACCGGCGGTACGTATACCGACGGCATCCTGCTGGAATATTACTCGCGTAAAGTACTGGCCTCGCATAAGAGCCTTACCACCAAGCGCGATTACGCCATTGGTATTGAAGCTGTCATTCAGGGCATCCACATCGAAGATCCAGCTGCCATACAGATGGTGTCGATCTCCACCACTCTGGCCACCAATGCCATTGCCGAGGGTAAAAGCAAACCGGTGGCATTGCTCCTCATCGGTTATGATCCCGAACTGATTGCCTCCTTCAATATGCAAGGCCGCTTTGCCACCCCCTATTATCACTATTTTTCCGGGGGGCATGATCTTTACGGGCAGGAAAAACAACCGCTGGATTTGCCGGCCATTTTGGCCAAGGTCGGTCAAATAAAAAATGAAGTCGACGCCCTTGCCGTCTCCAGCTATTTCAGCCCACTGAACCCCGAACATGAAAACCGGACCTACACGGCTATTTCCAAGGTATGTGACCTGCCGGTGGTGCTCGGACATCAGCTATCCACCAAACTCGGTTCTGTGGAACGGGCGACCACGGCAGCCCTCAACGCTTCGCTGCTGGCAGTTTTGAAAGACTTTGTGGTTGCAGTGCGCCGGACGATGGAGCGCCGCCAGATTCGTGCCCCGCTTATGGTCGTGCGCGGGGATGGAACCCTGATGAGCGATGAATTCGCCACCCAGACACCGGTGGAGACCATTCACTCCGGCCCGGCAGCCAGTGCCATCGGTGGTCGTTTCCTTTCTCATCTGGACGATGCCCTGGTGGTTGACATCGGCGGCACCACCACCGATATCGCACTGATTGAGGCTGGCCAGGTATCGGTCACCGAACAAGGCGCCATTGTTGCGGATTATAAAACATCCGTGGAGGCAGCCAATTTATTTTCCATCGGGCTGGGCGGCGACAGCCACATCACTCTGGATCGCGAAAATAAGATAATTATCGGTCCGGAGCGAGTCGTACCGCTGGCATACCTGGCCGATCAATACCCCCAACAGGTCGTCAGCCCGCTCAAGGCTCTTTTGCAACGCAGCCGGTCAAACGCCACTCCTGAGTGGCTCGAATACTGGTTTCTGCTTCGCGATCCCCCGGATAAAGACTCCTTGAAAACGGAACATGAAAAAGCGCTCATTGAATTTTTAGCCGATGGGCCCCGGCCGTTGCCGTTAATTCTGAAACACCTCGACCTGTTTAATAAAGTCCAGATCGCGGCCGGCAGGTTGTTGCGGGAGGAGGTTGTCGGTAAAGCGGGACTCACCCCCACCGACCTGCTCCACGTTGATGGACGTTACGCCACCTGGGACACGGATTCTGCCTCTGTGGCGCTGGATGTTTTCTGCCGTTTCCAGTCGCGTGAGTCGACCGCCGTGCGGAAACAGGTCTGGGCTCAGATGACTGAAGCAATTGTTCATGCAATCATCACGTTTCTGAGCGGAAAAAATTTAAAACTGTCTCTCCGGCCCCGGGACGACGACATTGGACGTTGGTTTTTTTACAATAGCCTTTATGCCCTTCATCCGCATCTGGAGACTCAATTCCGGCTGCGCCAGCCCATAATCGGAATCGGCGCTCCGGCCAGTATCTTTTTAAAAGACGTCGCCAGCGTACTCCACACAGAACTGATTTTACCGGAACACCACCCGGTCGCCAACGCCGTGGGGGCCGTAGCAGGCAGTGTAATGGTGAGTGAAGAAATCTTAGTCTATCCCCGCGTGTCAAACGAGGGATTGGAGGTCACCGGTTACTATGTCCAAACCAAAGATGAACGCCAGGTATTTGAAGACGCCGGTGATGCGCTGGCCCATGCGCGTGCATTGAGTCATGAACGTGCCCTGGGCGCCGCCCTGCGCTCCGGTGCCGACCAACCCCGGGTGATAATGAAAGAAAAAGCCGACGGCCTGGACACCTTTCGCATTCAAGCCAGAGCGTTGGGAAACCCGCGTTTAATGCGTTAAACAAGCTTGGATCGCGGCTGGCCTGCGACGAGCTCCCCCCGGCACGCTCGGGACCCGAGCCCGTCGAAGGCAGCCGTGTCGAAGCCGTTCCCACAGATTCATCATCGGTCTGTGGGATCCCGATCTCGCGGGAGAGAAATCCATCATGGAGAGTGGCTTTTGTTCTTCCTGGTCACTCATAATGCATTATAGAGCACTGGAGGTAATTATTATGGAGTTGGTGCAAGTTGACACCCAACGTGCCTATGAAAAAATCCGGGAAAAAATAATCACCCTGGAGCTGGCACCGGGATCGTTGATCAATGAACAACACCTGGCCGAGGAACTAAATTTAGGCGCAGCACCCACCCGTGAAGCACTCAAATTGCTGGCCCATGACGCCCTGGTATCCATTACGCCTCGTCACGGATTGTATATCGCCGATATCAGTATTCCCGATCTTGAGCAACTCAGTGAAATGAGATTGTCGTTGGAGTCACTTTGTGCCAGGCTGGCCGCCCGGCGAGCCGACGCCGATGACCTGATGGTCCTCGAAGCCTTGCGACAGGAGCAGACATCCATTCCGTCCGATGACAGCCGCGGTTTACTTGACATCGACCATAAATTCCACCAGGCACTTGTACAGGCGGCCAAAAATAAATATCTGGCCCGAACACTGGAGCACTATTTCGGACTGTCCCAGCGACTCTGGTATATGGCCTTACCTCAACTGGACTTTTTACCCACTGCCGTGGCCGAGCACCTGGACATCGTAGAAGCTATAAAAAACCGGGATGAGGACAGCGCCGCGAAGATGATGCGGGCTCATGTAGAGGCATTTTACGGTAAGGTGAAGGAAGTTCTGGAAGCCAAAGA
>CAMYNZ010000022.1 GCA_947259865.1 uncultured Desulfobacterales bacterium
CTAGTTAAAACTTTCACTCCAACAAGAATCGACGCCGTGTTTTGCCTTTCTCGGCGGCAATCGCCCTCTGCTCATTAGAAGCACCGAGGCGATCATCTTGTCGTGAAAAAAATGCCCCGACCCCTCAACTAACTATTCGTGTCCGTCTTGCCAATAAATTTTTCTTGAATCGGCATGTGCTGCTGAATCCAGATCAGGACTTTATCAAATTCTTTTCTAAGTTCTCGTAATGCCTTGCCCCTGTGGCTTACCCGGTTTTTCTCCTGGCGTGACAGCTGAGCAAATGTTCTTTTCAAAGGGGGATAATAAAACACCGGATCATAACCGAAGCCGTTGTCCCCGGCGGGCTTTTCAGCAATAAATCCCTCGGTGCTGGCTTCATACGTCAGGGCCGCACCGGTAGGAACAGCCAGGGATATGACGCACTCGAAAGCGGCGTTGCGATGGGTCACTGTCTTCATTTCTCTGAGCAACTTGGCGCATCGCTGGGCATCCGAAGCATGTTCGCCGGCGTAGCGTGCCGAGTAAACTCCGGGAGCGGCTCCCAGGGCCTCAACTGTAAGCCCGGAGTCATCGGCCAAGGCCGGCAGGCCGAGTACCCTTGCTGCAAAACTTGCTTTTTTATAAGCATTTTCTTCAAACGTCTTACCGTCTTCTTTTACTTCGGGTATCGTACCAAAGTCGTCCAGATTTTTAATATCAATTGGGAAGTCATTAAGAAGATCTAAGATTTCGGCGGTCTTGCCTTTATTTCGGGTGGCGATAACAAGGATGACTCGATCCGGCATGCAAACCTCAAAGTGCCTTTTATGATGGTTTTAGAAACATCGGTTAAACGCGCCTGATGGATGATCGGGGCCGCACCCACTGAAGGATAATGGCTCAGCCTAACGCAGGATAATGTCGTTGAAGTGCAATCCGTTAATGGTGATGTTCCGGCGTCCCATGTGTTCGTTGATTTGTCATGCTTGAATCGTCGCCCTGATTAAAACGCAAATATAAATCATGGGTAAATGTTTGTAAAGAGTTTTCAGGCACCTATGATCCCATAGAAAAAACTTTACACTGCGGGCGCAGCGTTATATGAAATAGTACCGGAAGCCATCTCAACCAACCGTTCAAATTAGTTTCCCGATTATCGTGACTATCAAAAAAAGGCTATATTTTATCTTTTTATCTATCTTCATTGTCATTATGGCAGGGAGTACGGGGTATTATATACTTTTCGGCGGGGAGCCCCGGTTTATGGATTGCGTCTATATGACAGTCGTTTCCCTGACAACAGTGGGTTATGGCGAAGTAATTCAAGTAACCGGTAACATCCCGGCCCAGATATTTACCATGATCCTGATCACTTTTGGCATGGGCATTATCTTATACGGTATCAGCACCATGACTGCCATGATTATCGAAGGCGAATTAACGGGAATATTGAGGAAGAAGAGAATGTTAAAAGAAATACAGAAATTGCGCAATCATGTCATCCTGTGCGGCGGTGGTGAGACCGGCCGTCCCGTCCTGATCGAGCTTGTAAAAAATAAGGAACCCGTAGTTTTGGTTGAACAAGAGCAAGAAAATATCGATCGCTGTAAAACAAGTGAAAATTTGTTTTATATTCAAGGGGATGCAACGGATGATGAAAACCTGGTGGCTGCCGGTATCGAAAACGCTTCAGGAATCATCAGCGCCCTTCCGACCGATAAGGACAATTTATACATTACCATGACGGCCCGAATGCTCAATAAAAGAATACGAATCGTAAGCCGGATGATCGATCAAAAACTTGAACCCAAACTCAAAATGGCCGGGGCGGATCGCGTGGTTTCACCCAATACAATCGGGGCTTTGCGTATGGCATCTGAAATGATTCGGCCGACGGTGGTCGACTTTCTTGACAGCATGCTTCGCAGCAGCCGGGGCAATCTGAGGATCCACCAGATCATCGTATCCGAAAAATCAGGTGTTGCCGGAAAAAATCTGAGTGAATCCGGCCTAAAAGATAAATACGATCTGCTGGTTCTGGGTGCAAAATATCAGAAGGAAGATATCCAGTTTAATCCATCGCCTTCAGAAACATTGGACGTCGGTATGACCCTGATTGTAATGGGCGAGGTTGAAAATATCGCCCGGGCCAAAAAAGCGTTTTAAACTCTTTGATATTATTATAAAAGTTGTCTAAAAGTTCAGGGCGTGATAAAATCTACCCACATTATCATCAAGATATATCCCATCTCAGACACCAAACAATGTAAGGTGTCGCATTATCATCCAGACAGATGCTTATGGCCAGGCGACCCCACAATTCGAATTTTCCCCTGATAATGGGTGATTCGGCCTTGCTACTCTAAAAGGAGACAGACCATGCAGCGCTGGAACGGATGGGGCGCTAGGGACGTTCAGATGGACCTGCCACCCGAAGGCCTTGCCATGTTGCAAGATTTACTCGGTAAAGGGCACCGCCAGCCGGATTTTCCGTTAAAAAAATTCTTGGAACGCATTCCGGATTCGCGCCTGCCGGAACACCCGTTGATTTCCGTCGATCCGAAACTACGCCTCGATCATGCCCACGGCCAAAGTTTGCCGGATTGGATCAGAATGCGAGGCGGAACCTTACGGCGTTTTCCGGATGGAGTAGCCCAGCCGGCCACGATCGAAGAGATTCAGGAAATTCTTCAATTTGCAACTGAAAATGATATCATCGTTATTCCTTTCGGTGGCGGCACCAGTGTGGTCGGGCATCTGGAAGTGCCCGCTACAAAGCGGCCGGTTCTCAGTTTAGCGCTCCATCGTTTTAACCATTTAATCGGTTTAGAACCGGAAAATTTACTGGCCACCTTTGAAGCCGGAGTTCGGGGTCCAGACCTTGAAAAACAACTGAACACGAAAGGATTCACCTTGGGACATTATCCCCAGTCCTTTGAATATTCGTCATTGGGCGGCTGGGTGATAACACGATCCAGCGGGCAGCAATCCAGGCACTATGGTAGAATCGAACAACTTTTTGCAGGGGGAGAAGTACTGACACCCCGGGGACCCCTGCAGCTTCCGCCTTTCCCGGCTTCAGCCGCCGGGCCGGATTTGCGTCAACTGCTGCTCGGATCTGAAGGCCGCATAGGGGTTTTGACCAAGGTTATCGTTAGGATTTCCCGGCTTCCGGAAAAAGATGATATCTATGGGGTTTTCTTTCCTTCCTGGGACCATGCCAAAGCGGGTGTGCAGGAGCTCGCCGGTTCTGGGCTGCAATTTTCAATGATCCGATTGAGTAATGCAAAGGAGACTCGGGTTAACCTATCGCTTGCAGGTCATAGACACCAAAAACAATTACTCAACCGATATCTACTTTTGCGCGGTATTTCACAAGGCCAGGCCTGCATGGGTCTGGTGGGTTTTACCGGTTCCCGACGCACGGTCAGAAATATGCGGCGGCAAACACTCGCTATCCTCCGCCGGCATGGAGCAATATCAGTTGGAAAAGCCATCGGAAAGGCCTGGAAAAAAAACCGGTTTCGTTCCGCCTATTTGCGAAATACCCTCTGGGATCTGGGCTATGCCGTGGATACCCTGGAAACGGCGGTAAGCTGGAGCAAAGTCAGCGCCACCATGGCGGCCATGGAAAAATCTGTTGGAAGCTGTGCTGAAACCTGGGCTGAACGGATTCTCGTGTTCAGCCATCTTTCACATGCCTATAGCAGCGGTTCCAGCATCTACACCACCTATATCTTCAGGCTTGCGGCAACACCGCAAGACACCCTAAACTATTGGAAAATGATGAAGCAGTCAGCAAGTCAGGCCGTCGTCACCGCCGGCGGCACGATCAGCCATCAGCACGGCGTGGGTCTGGATCATAGGCCCTATTTAATATCTGAGAAAGGGGCCATCGGGATAAGCACCCTGCAACAAATCCTGTTGCATCTTGACCCGGACCGGCGCATGAATCCTACAAAGCTGGTGCCATAAAAACAGACCGTTCCGTAATCATACCGGGAGGGCCTTTTTGTCAGAAAGATATTGAAGGAATGAACCGATGGATTTACAAGAATTGTCGCAAACCTGGGACCTGATTATTATCGGCGGCGGAATTACCGGCGCTGGTATATTGCGCGAATCAACCCGTATGGGCTTAAAGGTTCTGTTGGTGGAACAAAAGGATTTTGCCTGGGGTACTTCCAGCCGTTCATCAAAACTGGTCCACGGGGGCCTACGCTATCTGAAAGAGGGTAAGTTCTTATTGACCAAAATTGCGGTGGAAGAGCGCGAGCATCTTCTCAAAGATGCCCCGGGTCTGGTGGAATCATTGGAGTTTTTGCTTCCGGTGTACGCCGATCAGCGTCCGGGAAAAACGACATTGAAAATCGGTTTATCTATATATGACATTATGGCCCGCGAGCGACAACACCGGTTTTACGATGCTGCTGAATTCATAGAACGCATCCCGTTTATCAATCGGCAAGAACTTACCGGTGGTTTTTGCTATTTAGATGCGCAGGTTGATGATTCCCGGCTGGTATTACGTTTGATCCGTGAATCCGTGGCTGGTGGGTCAAGCGCATTAAATTACACGGCCGTTACCGAAATTATTCGCAATACCGAAAGTGAGGTGGTTGGGGTAAATGTAGAGGACACCGAATCCCACGATACCAGAACCTTTTACACCCCGGCGGTGATTAATGCTACGGGTTGTTGGGCCGAAAAACTACACCCCTCGCCGGAACCTGACCGTCACCTGCGTCCCCTGCGCGGCAGCCACCTGGTTTTTCCAGCCCGGGTTCTGCCGATTTCTCAAGGATTGGGTTTTAACCATCCCTTGGACAAAAGATGGGTTTTTATTGTACCCTGGGAAGGGGCTGTAATCGTCGGAACGACAGACCTGGATCATAAACAGGATCTTTCCGTCGAACCGAAAATTACCGATGCTGAAGTTTCCTATATCATGAAAGGCCTTGAAGCCATATTTCCAGCACTGGATATCTCCCTGGCAGACTGCCTGGCGGCCTTTGCAGGAGTGCGCCCCGTTCTCAGTGAGGGAAAACAGCCGCCGTCGGCAGAAACCCGCGAACATGTTGTCTGGGTCAACAAAGGTCTGGTAACGGTTACCGGTGGCAAACTAACAACATTTCGGCGGTTAGCCTTGGATGCGCTCAAGGCTGCCAGACCGTTTTTACCGCCCGTGAAGTTGCCGGATCGCGGCAAACCTGTTTTTTTCGAGGTTCCCGAAAAAGCGCAAAAAGATTACGGCTTATCCGATAAGATATGGCGACGGCTTTATGGTCGCTATGGCGAATCCGCCGATACCCTGGTTCAAATGTCTGCTCCTGAAGATCTGGCAGTTATTCCCGGAACCCATACACTCTGGGCCGAATTGCCCTTTGTCGCTGAAAATGAACAGATAAGGCATCTGGATGACCTGCTGTTGCGGCGGGTACGTATCGGTTTATTGACATCCCGCGGTGGGGCCTTGTATCTCAAACGAATCCGGAATCTATGTAAAGGGGTACTGCCTTGGGACCGGCGGCGCTGGAAAAAAGAGATAAAGCGCTATCTTGACCTTTGGATTGATGCCCATGCCCTGCCGGTCCAACGCGCCAAAATTCTGGCTGAAAAGAAAACCATCTCATTCAGAAAGATAAAAGACTTCTGTAATTACTGCTATCTAAAAATACGGTCCCGAAAACAATCGCAAAAACTCTAACCCGGGTAAACCGGAAAAGTGAGCTAAAGTGAACTAAAGTTTGAAGTGCCTAAAGTAAAGGTGTCGTTTCACTCCATCTATTTATATTAAATCGACAGAATTCCACAACTTTAGGCATTTTAGATCACTTTAGTCACTTTGCACTTGCTTGGTTTGAAATTTACTTGCCACAAAAAGCACCAATATCAGGATTATGTAACTAAATCAAATATTGGAGAGGTACCCCATGGGCACAAAGGACCTCATACTGGCCATCGATAACGGGACGCAAAGCCTGAAGGCTTTGATCTTCGATCCGCAAGGTCAGCTGATCGCTAAAGAAATTGTCGCCTTTAAGCCCTATTATTCCAAGCATCCCGCCTGGGCAGAGCAAGACCCCGAGGTTTTCTGGCAGGCACTTTGTCGCGCCTGCAACGGGCTCTGGGACCGTCAACCAACTGCCCGCGATCGCATCGCCGGCGTGGCGTTGACTACGCAACGGGGCACCGTCATCAATGTCGATAAAAATGGCAAACCCTTGCGCCCCGCCATGCTTTGGCTTGATCAACGTAAAACCTATGGCCAATCTCCGGTTGGCGGAATCTGGGGATTAATTTTCAAACTTGCCCGTTTGACCCAGACAGTGACCTATCTGCAGCAAGAGGCCGAAGCAAACTGGATCCGCACCTGCCAGCCCAATATTTGGGACAAAACCCATAAATATCTGCTGCTTTCCGGTTATCTGACATACAGACTTACCGGCAAATTTGTTGACTCCGTTGGATGTCAGGTCGGTTATATACCTTTTGATTACAAAAATTTACGTTGGGCAGCCGGTTGGAGTTGGAAATGGCGGGTTTTGCCAATGGATCCTTCCGTGTTGCCCGAACTGGTTGCACCGGGTCAAGCGCTGGGCGAGATATCAGCACTGGCTGCCGGGGAAACCGGTATTCCGACCGGGTTGCCTTTGATTGCAACCGCTGCCGATAAAGCCTGCGAAGTCATCGGGTCGGGTAGCTTTGAGCCTTCAATCGGCAGTCTGAGCTATGGAACAACGGCCACAATCAATATAACCCATAAGAACTACGTTGAACCGATTCCCTTGCTGCCGGCCTATCCTGCGGCCGTACCGAACTTTCATACCATTGAGGTTCAAGTGTTTCGAGGATATTGGATGGTCAATTGGTTTAAGGAGCAATTCGGACATCCCGAACAACAGGCGGCGGCGGAACAGGGGTTGCAGGTTGAGGAACTTTTTGATCGGCTGGTGGATGCAATTCCACCGGGCTCAATGGGACTCACGCTGCAACCCTTTTGGACCCCGGGTTTGAAAAATCCCGGACCGGAGGCCAAGGGGGCCATCATTGGTTTTGGGGACGTCCATACCCGGGCCCATTTTTATCGATCCATCCTGGAGGGGCTGGCCTATGCCCTCAGGGAAGGCAAAGAACGTATAGAAAAACGCACGAAAATACCGGTGACCAGCCTCAGGGTTTCAGGAGGCGGCAGCCAGAGCCGAAACGCTATGCAGCTGACGGCCGACATTTTTGGTCTGCCGGCTGCCAGACCAACCCTTTATGAAACCTCCGGTCTTGGGGCCTCTATAGTGGCGGCTGTGGGTCTCGGTCTGCACCCTGATTTCAAAACTGCAGTTAACGCCATGACCCATGTGGGTGATGTGTTTGAACCGAATATGGGAACCCATCGCCTGTACGATCAGCTCTACCACCAGGTTTATAAAAAAATGTACAAGCGCCTCAGACCCTTTTACCAAAAAATTCGTGAAATAACAGGATATCCGAAATGAGATAATCGGGTTTTGGGGTGCAGTTTGACTTTTTTTCTGGTATAATTTTTGTAGCCAGTTTCGCCAGACGGTCAGGCCGATTTGATCCACCCATACAAAGAAAGGCAGTTTAATACAATTATGGCTCGATTAAAACAAAAAGACATCCAGGGCCTACTGCGGTTGTTTGATTATGAGCTGAATATGCTGTCACGAATAAGTAAAATTGAAAAGATGAAAATCAGAAAAAAAGTTGCCAATGCCCTATCAACCATCTCAGCCATGAATATAAAAAAATCGGGTATTTTTATGTCTACCCTGGAGGGTAAACTCTACGATGTGTTCGATGTTTTTATCGATAGCTGGGGGTTCAGGGAAAAGCTGGAAAGAAAAATCAACGCCATATTAGAGGAAGATACGGAACAACCCGCTGAAGACCAGTGATATCCACCCCATCGATATGATCCTTCACACGATCCATTATTGAATCACCCGTCAAGGACTGTTGCCCAAGTACCTTTCCAAGATAATCCTCTGGCCCGTGCCAGTACAAGAAACTTTACAAAATCCGCATCCTATGCCATAAAATCTTTCAAAATGAGCGCTAAAGATTCGCTCCCGAAACAGCTCTCAACATACTTGATTCATAGACCAACATTCACGCGTACCGGACGGTCACCCTCAAATGCTAAAAGAACTAACCATTCGTAACTTTGCCATTATCGATGATTTAACCATCCGCTTCTCGGATGGCTTCACCGTCTTGAGCGGTGAAACCGGTGCCGGCAAATCCATTGTTCTAAATGCCGTTAATCTCCTCCTGGGCAGCCGAGCCTCTGCCGCTATTATCCGCACCGGGGCCAAAGCTGCTGAGCTTGAAGCGCTGTTTCGGATTTTACCCGAAAGTGGCGTTGCCCGATTAATGGGCAAACAGGGTTTTGATCCCGCCGATGGGCTGCTGCTAAGAAGAATCATATCCCGCAGCGGTAGTAACCGGATTTATATCAACGACCGGCTGGCCACCATGCAGTTGTTGAACACTATCACCGACAATCTGGCCAGTATATCCGGTCAGCACGCGCACCAGGGTCTTTTAAAAGAAGAGCAGCAACTTCTAATTCTAGACCAATTCGGCGGGTTGATCCCCCTGCGCACCCAAGCTTCCGACTGCTTCCATAAAATGCTGCCGCTGATCGAAAAACTCAAAGAGCTCTGTACATTAAGAGATCGACAGGCTGAACATATTGAATTGCTGGGATTCCAGAAAAAGGAAATTGAGGAGGCCTCCATAATCCGGGGCGAAGATCTCGAGCTGGAACAAGAGCGTGTTCGCCTTAAAAACAGCGAACTACTCTATCAAACGGTCCATGACAGTATTGAAGAACTCTACAGCAGCCAGGGTTCGATTATGGAGCGGTTGGCCGAAGTAAAAAAAAATCTGGACCGGCTGAGTCAGATTGACGCAAAGCTTTCGCGCAAGGCTGAAGACCTTGCCCAGGCTTCTTATCAGATCGAAGATCTAACGGAAGGGCTGAGACACTACCTTAAAACTGTTCAGATGGATGAGCGACGCCTCGAAACCGTAGAGGAACGTCTGGATACTCTCCAGAAGCTAAAAAGAAAATACGGCGGCTCCCTTGAAAACGTCATTTCTCACTTTGAAACCCTCTGCCAGGAACTTTCGGCAGTTGAAAACATCTCAGAAAAAATCGAGACAACGGAAACAGAATTGGACCGACTCCGTAATCATCTGGCCGAACTGGCATCTCAACTATCGCAAAAAAGAATCGCGACCGCAGAAATGCTCAGCCAAAAGGTTGTGGCGGAGTTGGACAGCCTGCGGATGTCACCAACGATGTTTGACGTTGCGCTGCAAAAGATTCCGGCCGATAAAGACACAAACCCCCATCTGACCATCAACGGTAACATTTTAAATGCAACCGGACTCGACCGGGCGACCTTTTTAATTGCACCCAATATCGGCGAAGCGCTTAAACCGCTGGCCAGCATAGCTTCCGGCGGTGAACTTTCCCGGGTGGTACTTGCCTTAAAAGCCATATTGGCTGAAACGGATTCGGTTGAAACCTTGATTTTCGACGAGGTCGACGCCGGTATTGGCGGCGGTGTGGCCGAAATGGTCGGTAAAAAGCTGTCTGAATTGTCCCGCCATCATCAAGTAATCTGCATTACCCATCTTCCGCAGATCGCCAAATTCGGTATTCACCATTTCAGTGTAACCAAAGGGGTTTCCAACGGGCGTACCCGGACCACAATCACATCGTTAAGTCAAGAGGAGCGTCTCAAGGAAATCGCGCGGATGCTGGGCGGGACTAAAATTACAGCCGCAACTTTAGATCATGCCCGGGAAATGCTAAAACGATAGCGGTTGACCGCAGGTGTCTCGCCCTGCCCGATAATTGGGGTACATACTTCCAGGCTCATGTCCTTGACAATAATAGGAATATAAAATAATATAGCGATTTCAATCCCGGTTGCTAATGATTGAGGAAATCTACTATGCCCATATACGAATTTAAATGCTTAAATTGTCAGGAATGTATTGAATTGCTCATCGTCAACAGGCAAGAAACAGTTGAAATGAAATGTCCCAAATGCAGTTCGCCAGACCTTGAACGAATCCTGAGCTGCAGCAGCTATACCATGCGTGGTGGTTCAAACCCCAAACAGGGGGTTGGCACGAAAACCAGGACCTGCTCCGGTGGCAGCTGTACCACGTATGACATACCCGGACCAACCAGCTGACCGACTCATTTCTTATCTTTTTTAGTAACCCACTGTTTAATCGGAGATTATAAAAGATTCTGGTTAACGGACGGTTTCGGCAAAACCAGACAGGTTAGGTAGGCACTTTATAAGTTAGGCTGCTTCTCACAATAACGTTGCGATAAAAGGTAAACTCTCAAGCCGGCGGGGGCGAGGGGTAATTTTTTTGTCGACAATATGATCACGATATAGGATTTGCCAGCTGGTTGACGGTGGGTTTATTCGACCTTAGATTTGGTAATTAAGTCAGTGCGGGTAAAATATGAAGCGTATCCATAAACAGGAAAAAGATCAGTTTAAAAAACTTTTCAAACAGGATCATATTGATAATTTCGAACGCCGTTTCAAAATTTTAGAAGTTTTCCTTCAGAGCGAGCAACATCTTACCGCCGATGAATTATTCCAGCTGCTGGTAACCAACGGGCATAATTTTGATCTCGAATTTATCAAGGAAACCCTCAGTTTCATGTGCCGCTATGGATTTGCCAGTAAAAACCGTTTCGATAACGGTCAGATTCGATATGAGCACCGCCATTTGGGTCAACACCACGATCACATGATTTGCATCAAATGCAATAAAATTCTCGAATTTAAAGAGAATCAACTCGAGACCCTCCAGCTTCAGATAGCCTCCGGTTGCGGGTTTCATATGCTCCAGCACAAAATGGAGATCTACGGCATCTGCGCCGATTGCCTCAAGGAGCGTCTGCAGGAGATGCCGCTTATTATGGCCAGGCAGGGAGAAAAACTTGTTATTACGGATATAATCGGTGGCACGACCATGCGTATGCGCTTACTGACGATGGGACTGCGACTTGGCGATGAACTTGAAGTAATCACCAATCAAAATCAGGGGCAACTCGTTATAGCGGCCGATTACAAACGTTACGTTTTAGGCCGGGGGTTGGCACAAAAAATACTGGTGCAGCAGCAAGGTCGAGCTGAAAGCAAAACCCATTGAAAGTCGGCCACCAAAACATCTGCGGTATGGGATGACTCGAATTTATCCGCCAAAAATCGCTGGCGGATGAATCCGCCGGGGATCTTTGGCAAAGAAGTGAAAAAGGATTTGGGCAACAGCCCGTAAAGAAAATAGTGGCGATGATGACATCATTCAAACCGGCGTACCTGGACACTTTTAATAAGGGACTGTTAAAAGAAAAGACAAATAAAGCCTATGACATTATCAGCGACTGTACCCTTTGCCCAAGAAAGTGCAAAATCAATAGGATTAAAGGTCAAAAAGGAATCTGTAAGACGGGTATAAATGCCCAGGTATCAAGCTTTAACGCTCATTTCGGGGAAGAAGCCCCATTGGTTGGAAGCCGGGGTTCCGGGACCATCTTCTTTACCCATTGCAACCTCATGTGTCTGTTTTGTCAGAATTATGATATCAGCCACGAAGGTAGTGGCCATGAGATCTCAACAGATCAGCTGGCTGCAATTATGCTTGATTTACAAACTTCCGGCTGCCATAATATCAATTTTGTCAGCCCTTCCCATGTGGTCCCTCAAATTCTGAGCGCCGTTGAAAAAGCCGCCGGGCAGGGGTTGGAAATCCCATTAATCTACAATACCGGCGGTTATGATAATGTCGACACCTTAAAACTGCTTGAAGGCGTGATCGATATTTATATGCCCGATTTTAAATTCTGGGATCCAGGGACTGCCACAACCGCCTGCAATGCAGAAGACTATCCGAGTATCGCTCGCCGGGCATTGATCGAGATGCACCGTCAGGTTGGGGACCTGGTTACCGATACGTCCGGAATTGCAAAACGCGGACTTGTCATAAGGCACCTCGTGCTGCCAGAGAAACTGGCGGGAACCCGTGAAGTTATGAGATTTGTGGCCACCGAAATTTCGCCCAACAGTTATGTAAATATTATGGCACAATACAGACCCTGCGGCCGGGCGGCTGAGATAAAGGAGCTTTCTGTATTTCCTTCCAAAGCCGACTATAAAGAGGCAATTAAGGCTGCAACCGATGAAGGTCTAACACGATTGGACCAACCCAGACGGGTATTTATGTTTCGCTGATCTCTAACAGATATCGAACAATATTGCTGGAAGTCTGATATTTACCACTATGCAGAGAATATATGCAATTGGGGACATTCATGGGAGATTCGATAAACTTATGGCTCTCCTGGATAAGATCGATATCGATTTTGAATCCGATACCGTTGTCTTCCTGGGGGATTATATTGACCGGGGTCCCAATTCGTTTGAGGTAGTTGATTACTTGGTCAAACTCAAACAATATTATCCTCAAATAATCTTTTTGAAGGGCAATCATGAGGATATGCTCGAGAATTACCTTTCCGGTAAAGACCGAATGACGTATCTCATAAACGGGGGCCAACAGACCCTGGACAGCTATCTTAGCCGGTCCCGCCAATCCGATGAGTCCCTGATACCCGCCGAACATCTGGCTTTCTATAAGTCATTGCTTCTTTATTATGAAACAGATCAATACATATTCGTACATGCCGGTTTGAACAAAAAAGTGCCGCTGGAAGAGCAGAAATTGGAGGATCTACTCTGGATACGGGGAAAGTTCATTCAATCAAAATACGATTTTGGCAAACTGGTTGTTTTTGGCCATACACCCTTGCCTGAACCGCTTTTGCAGCCCAACAAAATTGGTATTGATACAGGCGCGGTTTATGGCAATAAGCTCACTTGCGTCCGTCTTCCAGAACTGGTTTTTTACACCGCCTGAAAGTGTTTTAAAACCACGCCCGCAGCGGGCAAGCCACGCCTGAGGCGGATAAACCTCAGGTTAGGCTCAAGAGCAAAGAGATTTGACTACGGATTACGCGGATATCACAGATAATAAAAAATATTGTATAAGCCCTTTGCATTTATCCGTGTTATCCGTGTCATCCCTGTTATCAGCGGTCCAAGAGGCACACCGCAATATATATAATCAGATGTGTCATCCCGCCGGCGCGGGGAGGCACACCGCAATATATATAATCAGATGTGTCATCCCGCCGGCGCGGGGAGGCACACCGCGATATATATAATCAGATGTGTCATCCCGCCGGCGCGGGGAGCGCAACCATAGGGCTCGAGAGGCCTTTATCAAAGACAGGCAGATGTCGCAATGAGAACAGTTTCATTTTTTCTAATAGTTTTATTGGTTTTGTACGGCAGTGTGGCTTTTGCCCAGCGGCTGGCGATTAAAGCGGATATCGCCAATATCCGCTCCGGTCCCGGTCAAAAATATGATATCATGTGGCAGGTCGAAAAATTCCACCCGATATGGGTCATCAATAAAAACGGTAAATGGTATCATTTCCGGGACTATGAGGGAGATGAAGGCTGGATTCATGCATCCCTGGTGGGAAATATCCCGGCTGTAATTACAAAGAGCCAGAAGTGCAATGTGCGTTCCGGCCCCGGAACCGATTACAAAATAAAATTCACGGTGGAAGAAGGAATACCGTTCAGAGTATTAAAACGACAGAAAAAATGGGTATTTGTCGGTCATGCCGACGGCGACAAGGGCTGGATTCATAACTCATTGCTCTGGTAGTAACTGTCGAAGGTTTAATACAAACGGTTATAATGGGTAACGGTGAAGTCGAATCCAAAATCTAATCTAATCGTAGGAATCGGTTCGGCCCTGGTTGACATACTCGCTCATGAAGATGACGAATTTCTAAACAAAACCGGGGCGGAAAAAGGCGGTATGCACCTTGTGGACAGGGAATTTATCGATCACATCCTGTCGCGCACAACGGGAGAACCGATCACTGTACCCGGGGGATCAGCCTGCAACACGGTCGTAGGGATCAGCAAACTCGGGGGCAGTAGCAGATTTGTGGGTAAATGCGGTCAGGGCAAAATGGGGCGCTTTTTCAAATCGAGCTTAAAAAAACATAATGTTGAACCCGCGTTATTTATGTCATCTTCACCAACCGGCAGGGTGCTTTCGATCATAACCCCCGATGCTCAACGTTCGATGTTTACCTATCTTGGCGCATCTTCAGAGACCCATCCGGCTGAATTATCAGGCGGATGTTTTAAAAACGCCGCCATTGTTCACGTTGAGGGCTATTTACTTTTTAACATTGACTTAATTCTGGCGGCACTGGAAAAGGCCCGGGAGGCCGGGGCCCTGGTTTCATTGGATCTGGCCAGTTTCACGGTTGTCCGAGAATCCAAAGAACTGCTGGAAAAATTAATAAATAAATACGTTGACATCTTGATCGCCAATGAAGATGAAGCCTTGGCGCTGACGGATCAAGAAGACGAAATCAAGGCGATTGATGCCCTATCCACCAGAGCCACGATCTCAGTTTTAAAAATGGGAGCCCGAGGATCCATTATTGCTCACGAGGGCAATATTATAAAAATCGATGCCATGGGGGACGGCCGGGCAATAGACACAACCGGCGCCGGTGATCTATGGGCTTCCGGATTTCTTTTCGGACTTATTAACGGGTATTCACTAGAAAAATGCGGCCAACTGGCTTCAGCATGCGGTTATGAAGTATGCCAGGTTGTCGGTGCTACCATACCGGATAAGGGCTGGCAAAGAATAAAAAAATTACTGCATTAGTATTTGGGGGAGAAAATGGCCAGGAAAAAAACAAAGAAAATCACCCGCAAAAAACTTCTCAAAGAGCCTGATGAATTTTTTACGTTTACTTCCAGGGCCATCCGCTTTGCGATCGATTATAAATATCCGTTAACGGGCGGGTTGGCTGGACTTGTCATTCTGATTCTAATTGGAACCGGCATCCGTTATTTTTCAATCAAGGCAGAAAATACCGCTTTCACACTTCTGAGCCAGAACCAAATCAAGTACGAGACGCTTTTAAGGCAAAACGGACCCCAAAAAGCGCAAAGCGAGGTAGCAGCAGATTTTGACGGGATACTCAAAAAGTATTCGACCAAGAAAGGTGGAAAACTCGCCAGGGTCGTTTATGCCAGTATCTGCTTTAAGGCCGGCAATCTCGACCAGGCCATTGCGCTGTATAATCAATCTTTAGATGACTTCAAATCAGACCCCTTCTTGAAAAATCTTATATTGAGCGGTCTTGGTTACGCTCACGAAGAAAAAAGGGATCTCGATAGGGCGGTCAAATATTTTGATATGATTGTTGCAGGACCTGATCCCGTCATGAAGGGTGAGGCCCTGTATCACCTGGGACGAATTTATGACACCAAAGGTGACCGAGATAAAAGCATAGCAGCGTATAAACAACTGCTCGACCATCATGCAGATTCCATTTACACTGAGCTTGTAAAAGAAAAACTTGGCAGCTGAAGCCTCTTATTCCCAAGCATATCTGTCCAAAAGCCATTTCCCGGAAGGGCATGCGTTAGCATTGCTAATAGCTTTGTCTTCAAATGCACCGCTGGTAACCCGGAGTTGGGTTGGACACCCATGATTTAAACTATAACCGATAGTCTTATGAGGGGTCGGGGAGTTTTTTAGTTTAGTTGGCGGCATCAATCATCAGCCTTCACTGTTTAGTGCCAACATCCAGGTTAAACTTTTTTATTTTCTGATTCAACCCGCTTTTCCCGATACCGAGCAACTCCGCCGCATGGGTTTGGACCTGATTGGAAATTCTGAGAGCCCTTTTAATCATGGCTTTTTCAATCATGGCCAGGGTATCGTACAATTTGGCATCCGCCGGTATACCTTCCAGCGGTAAAGTATCGTTGGCACTGGCTCTGAAAATGGTCGGCAGATCTGAAACCTTTATATTCTCTCCGGGACTCAAAATCATGGCGCGTTCTATAACATTTTCGAGTTCGCGTACATTGCCGGGCCAACTGTAATCGTAAAAGAGACGCTCAACCGACTGATCAACTCCGGTTATCGGCGTTCGCGATGTTCTTTCCTGAGCGTATTTGTTTATGAAATGATTCACCAGCAGGTGAATATCCTCTTTTCGTTGTTTCAAAGGCGGCAAACCGATGTGGACGACATTTAGCCGATAATATAAATCTTCCCGGAATCGTTCATATTTCAACTCTTGTTTGAGATTTTTATTTGTGGCAACGATGATTCTAATATTTATCAAAATGGGTCTAACCCCGCCAACCCTTTCAAAAACCTTTTCCTGTAAGACACGCAAAAGCTTTACTTGCAATCCCGGTGAAAGATCGCCGATTTCATCCAGAAATAGGGTTCCACGGTCTGCCAATTCGAAGCGCCCTTTTTTCATGGTCACTGCACCCGTAAATGCCCCTTTCTCATGACCAAAGAGTTCGCTTTCCAGAAGATTTTCAGCAAGCGCGGAACAGTTCACCGCAACGAAAGGCTTTTCTCGCCGCGGACTGTTGAAATGAATGGATTTTGCAACAAGCTCCTTACCGGTGCCACTTTCACCCTCGATCAGCACCGTGGCATTCGTCGGGGCAACTTTGCGGATGGTCTCATATACATCCTGCATGACTTTACTTTTCCCGATGATATTTCCAAAACTGAACTGGGATTTAACCGCATCTCTGAGTTGCCGATTCTCCTTAACCACGCGAAACATGGAAATGGCCTTATTGACGTAAATGACCAGGCGTTCATTATCGAATGGTTTGAGTATGTAACTGTAGGCACCTTTTTGCATGGCCTCCACCGCTTTATCGACGGTGCCGTAAGCCGTCATCATGATCACGGGCAGGTCCGGGTCCAGCACTTTTACATTTTCAAGCAATTCTATTCCATCCATCGAAGGCATTTTCATGTCCGTGAGAACCAGGTCAACATCAGAGGATTCCAGAATTTCAAGGGCCTCATGACCGCTGTTGGCGGACAGGACTTCAAATCCTTCTTCCTCTAAAACAGCACCAAGTATGAGTGGATAGTTCTTCTCATCATCGACGATCAAAATCGTCTCCATGATTAATCTCCCTGGCTTAAAGGTAATCCGACGGTAACTTGAGCTCCACCGCTGGATCTGTTTTCAATTTTAATAGTCCCACCATGGGACTCAATAATGTTTTTGACAATTCCCAGTCCCAGTCCGGTTCCCTTTTCTTTGGTAGTAAAAAACGGGTCCCATATTTTTTCCAGCAACTCTTCAGGGATGCCGTCACCTTCATCCTGAAACGCAATTGAAACCATCGCGTCACTTGCATCGATTTCAACATTTATTGTACCGCCGGTCTGCATGGACTGCAGGGCATTTATCAAAATATTGAGGAAAGCCTGATAAAGCATGGCAGAATCTGCCATAACCTCCGGCAGGGATTCAGAAAAACGCTTATGGATCGTATGGCCTTGCTCCAGAATTTGTGATGAAAGAAAAGTTATATTCTTTTCCAAAACCGCTTCAACGCGGCACGGCAGAAGGTTGGGGTTTCGGGGTCTGGCAAAATTTAAAAAATCGGTAATTATGCTGTTTAATCGGTTGGCTTCCTCGATGATGATATCCGGAATGGTGTTTGAAGGATCATAACTGGCAACCTTTTTCATCAACAACTCTGCAGAACTTCTTATGATCCCCAACGGGTTGCGGATCTCATGGGAAATTCCGGCAACCATCTCACCCAGGGTGGAAAGATGCTCGGCACGACTTAATTCTTCCTTTAATCGCAGCCTTTCCTGGGCTCTTTTTTCAATGATGGCTTCACCTCTTTTTATATCGTTTTATATTCTTGGGATAGGTCCTGAACAATCTCCACAACAGCTAGTACGGGTCCTGAAAGACGGGAGAAGGGGTTTTCGGCGCGTATGGGAGCAAATGTAATTATTTTGATTTCTTTTGGAATCCCGATCAGGATCTCAAAAAAGTTGCCTCTTTGGATCTGTCGGAATACGGTCTGGCCCTCACGTGCTTTGAAATAACCTGTTCCGCCCAAATCCTTCAGGCCCACGAGTTCCTTATCGAAACTGTATGAAACCGTGTTGTCCATCCCATAAATTTTAACGGTATCGATTTTGAAGCTATGCAGCGTGCTCTTAACTATTTTATCCAGGCGCTCGTATTGGTCTTTGTTTTCGGTTTGAATCTTTCCGTATATATGGGCCATGGGAATGACAAATTGCAAAAATATCTGATGGTTAAGATTTTCCAGCAGCAGCAGAGCGTAATCTTCGCTCTTTTTGCGTTGCATGTCTCTGGCCCAGTGGATATTGAGCATGGAAAGCACGATGGTGCCCAGAAAGATAACTATCAAACTGGCGAAACTAAAATATTTGAGTAGTCGAAATGGTTTGGCTTTTTCCGCAACGGGTTCTGAGTTCATATCGTGGCATTTACCATTTTAGGCATTAAATTTCAATTGCCGTAATTAACACCGGCTCATTTCTGGACCCACAATATATAGTAAGTGTGGACTCCCAAAATCACAATATGGCGTAACTAGCTATAATTATATATAATTTATATATAATTATCTTGACTTATTGATAATAGTATGAAATAAATGACATGTTTAATATAGTCTCGATCCCCTTGTGCCTATTTTTCCGTAGGTATCCATTTCCAACTTTAACTTTCAGAAGATTGGATATATGAGTGACAATCAATTGAAGAAAACGAGAGAATCTTTGCTCATGAGTAAAGCCGAACTCGCCAGGGCAGCCAGGGTTTCACCCATTACGATTACCCGTATCGAAAGTGGCCTGCCCTGTCGTATGGAAACAAAACGCAAAATTATCCTAGCCTTGGGGCTGGAACTATCTGAAAAAACTAAAATATTCAAGGATTAACGCACCTCATGTTATTAGGAAAAAAAGACCATCTTGTAGGCCTCGACATAGGCTCTCGGACAATAAAAGCGGCCGAAATTATCGAAACTAAAAGAGGCCACAGTCTGAAAAAATTCGGTATGACCGATATATCGCCGGGTCTCATCGAAGACGGTACCATCAACGATCCGGAATTGGTGGCCGAAGCCATCCGTGAGGTTTTTAAATCATACAATATTAAAGAGCAAAACGTGGCCATATCCATCGGAGGCTATTCGGTGATTGTAAAGAAAATTAATGTCCAAACCATGGCTGAGGATCAGCTTCAGGAAACCATCCATTTTGAGGCCGAGCAGTATATCCCCTTTGATATCAGCGATGTAAACCTTGATTTTCAAATCCTGGGTCCCAACGAGAACAATCCAAATCAGATGAACGTGTTTTTGGTCGCTGCAAAAAAGGAAATGGTTAACGATTATATTAATCTGGTCAATTTAGCCGGGCTCAACCCCTGTATCATTGACGTGGAAGCCTTTGCACTCCAAAATATTTTTGAAATCAATTATGAAGCCAAAGACGAGAATATCGCTTTGATTGACATCGGTGCCAGCAAAACCTCATTGAACATTTTGAAGGGCAATAATTCTGTTTTTATGCGGGATGTTTCCCTTGGCTGCGGGCAGATCAATCAAAAAATAATGTCCCTGGTCAATTGCCCTTTTGAAGAAGCAGAAAATATCAAACTCGGCGGACAGACAGCCAAGGCATCCCCGGAAGATTTAAAGGAGATCGTTTCATCGGTGGTAACGGATTGGTGCACCGAGATAAGACGTGCGCTTGACTTCTTTTATTCCACCTACCCGGACGATCAAATTAAACGAATCGTCCTCAGCGGCGGCGGTGGCAACATTTCGGAGTTCCGCCAGCTGCTGACAGTCGAAGCATCGGCTGAGGTAGAAACCATTAATCCGTTCGAAAACTTCACGATAGACGACAAATTGGATGCAGCCTACATCGAGCAAATCTCAACCCAGGCGGCCATCAGCATGGGCCTGGCAATTAGAAAAACAGACGATAAATGATACGAATCAATCTACTGCCCTTTCGGGCGGCACGCAAAAAAGAGAATATTCGCCGACAGGTATCGATATTTTTTCTGTTTCTTGGCTTTGTTATCGTTGCCCTGTTCTACGTCCATATCGCCCTTGACGGCCGAGTCACTAAACTGCAAGCCTCCGTGGATCAAACCAAAAAAGAGGTAAAAAAATATAAAAAGATCACCAAAGAAATTGCAAGCATCAAGAAAAAACTGGCGGTTCTCAAGAAAAAAACGGGCGTTATTAAGAAACTGGAGAAAAACCGCTTTGAACCGGTAAATCTCCTCGATACGATGACTAAAAAGGTGATCGCCAAACGCATGTGGTTTTCCAAGTTTCAAACCAAAAAAAATCAGGTCATTATCACGGGCATCGCTTTAGACAATAAAACCGTGGCCGATTTTATGACCCGGCTTGAGGGCACCGGACTGTTTACCAAAGTTAAGCTCAACAAAATTCAAAAAAAAGCTATAAAGGGTTCGAACCTCAAGAGTTTTAACATCGTCTGTACCAAACCCCAGGCTGCAAAAAAGAAAAAAAAGAAGAAAAAGAAGAAGTAAAAAATGAAAAAACCCGAGTTGTCCCTGGAATCCATTGAACCTTTTTTTGAAAAAATCTCGAAGCTCTCGCAGCTGCAGCGGGTCCTCATATCCGGCGGGATTTTCCTGATTTTTATCGGCCTATTTGTCTGGTTGTCGTATTGGCCGAAATTTACAGAAATCGGCAAAATAAAAGATAGCCTAAAAAAGCTGGAAAAAGAGCTAAAGGCTGCAAAAAAGGATGCCAAGGACCTCAAAAAATATAAAAAAAGAATGAAAGAGGCGGAAAACAGGTTTAAGCTGGTTATGAAATCGCTTCCCGAAAAAGAAGAGATACCCTCCCTGCTGTCAAACATCTCCTTGTCCGGGCAGGATGCCGGACTGGAATTTGTGCTCTTCCAGCCCAAAAAGGAAATAAAAAGAGACTTTTATGCCGAAATTCCGGTGGCCATAAAGGTAACTGGACAATATCACAATGTTGCGCTTTTCTTTGACAAGGTTGCCAGATTGCCCCGGGTGGTGAATATCCGAAACATATTGATGACGCCGGGAAAGGGAAAGAGCAGCGATAAACTCAGTACCGGCTGTACGGCGGTCACATATAAATTTATAGATAAACCCAAAAAAAAGAGAAAAAAGAAAAAATAGTAATAATAATCCATCATGTACAAACATCACACCAAATTGTGCGGCATCGTCTGGATCATCAGCCTGATATTCATTATGTCCGGGTGCGAAAAGAAATCTGAACCACCCAAAGCCCAGGTTGTGCGCAAAAAAATTACTGCCAAAGCACCCCCTGTCAGGCGGGCCCAGAAAAGCAAAAGCGTTAAAACCGCACCCTCAAAAGCCGGTTTCAGGCCCAAATCGGCTGTTTCGAAAACCCCACCGTCAATGCTGGCGGCAAAATCTAAAGAAGCCCCTGGTGCAGCAACGCCCAGAGGCAAAAAGACAACGGTAAAACCCAAGAGCTTACCCGCCAATATTATCGCACTTAAACCCAAATCAGCGATCTCAAAAACTCCCGAGGCTTTAACCAATAAAAAAAGGGCCGCGCAAAAGGCTAAACCGCCCCCGCCTTCAACGGGCACGAAGATTGAACCGAAAACAACAACCCTTAAACCGACAAAGGCTGCAGCCAGGACCAAAATGAAAGCACCCAGGGCTAAAACCGCTGCTGCCCGCACAAAAACCGCCCAAAAATCAAAGGCTGTCACAACACAGGAACCCTACAATCCCCTGGGAAAAATTGACCCGTTCGAACCGCTGTTTAAAGAAAAGCCGACGCTCACCCAGGTTAAACGAAAAACTAAGAAACGAACTCCCCGCACACCCCTTGAAAAAATAGCCATAAGCCAGTTGAAACTGGTCGGTATCGTGATGGCCCCCAGCGGGAACAAAGCGCTTGTTCAGGAGGCCTCCGGCAAAGGATATATTATTAAAAAGGGCACCTACATTGGACTTAACGCTGGCAAGGTTATTGATATACAAAAAGATAACGTCATAATCAAAGAAGAGGTTGAGGATGTTTTAGGCAAGGTGATTGTTCGCAAAAAAGCAATACGACTTCCGAAACCCCCTGGAGAATAGCACCCATGACAAATCTTATTGGAAAATCCGTTAACCCTAAAACCTTGATCATATGCATGCTTGCCCTGGCAGCTATCCTGGTTGGATGTGCCGCCAAAAAGGCTGGCGCACCGGATATGCCACAAACCGAAGGTGCCGCAGGTGCCAGGTTTATCACGGAAATCACAACGGCTGATAATTCCGATGCCGTTACGATAACGATAAATAGCAATCGCCAGCTGACCTATACCTCCATAAAACAGAACTTGCCCCTAGGTATATTGTTTTATTTCCCGGAAACGGCACTCAGTCAAATTATCGATTCGGTCTACTCCCCTAAAAATGATATCATCGATTCAATTGAAACCTCCCAGATGATTGACGATGAAAAGACGTCCAGGGTTTTTATATCTCTGAAAAAAGATATGCCATACGAGGTAACACCCGATGAAACCGGAATAACGATCTCTTTTGCCAAGCCCCTCCAAATTTCCGCCTCGGCAGGTATGACCGATGCTGCCGGGGGCGCAGCCGAAATTAAACCGAGAGCAGAATCTGCAGAAACCGGCCCCGCGGCAGCCAATCGGCTCCAATCAATTTTTGTGGTCAAATTCGAGGAAAAAATAAAAATTAACGTATTGGCAAATACCGCTATCAAAGATTACAAAAGCTTTACCCTCAGCAGCCCGGCCCGGATAGTTTTTGATATATTTAACGTCACAAGCCCTCACAAAAAACAACGCATCGTCCCGGTTAATACCCAATGGGTTAGCCGAATACGCCACTTCGGCTATCAGGACAAGGTTCGCCTGGTTTTGGAAACCAAAGGTACTTATTTTAAGTCGTTTTCAGCCTATCCCACACCAGAGGGTTTGGTCATCAGTGTCGGTAAGGACCATGACGAAATTACCCCGGCTATAGCCAGCCGGCAGCCAGCAGCCGTCTCGCCCCAAAAAACGATTTCCCCGGTTAAGGCACCTGAAAAACCGATGCCGGTGACAAACGCTACAGAAATAGCGACTCAGCCGTTGTCCTCGAAGCCGGCCTGGGTCAATCGAATTGACTTTCAGGGCGGCCAGGCCGGCAAATCGACGATCATTATCGGTACCACAAGACCCGTGCAATACGATCTTACAAAAAAAAGCGACCGCCTGCTTCAGCTCAAACTACTGGACACCAAGCTTCCCAGGTACCGTCAGCGCCCCTTGATTACAACGCGGTTTGAAAGCGCAGTTGATCGAATAACGCCGATCTACAAACCCTCCATGCAAGAGAGGACCATCGTTGCCATTGAATTGCGTGAAAATGTGCCCCATATCATCGAACGCAGAGATGATCTTTTGTTGATCCAATTTGAGGCATCTTCTGTTCCGCCTAAACCGCTCGAGCAAGCCGATTTGCCATCCTGGAAAAAGGTCCTGGCCCAGACGGATACTGAACCGGAGATGCCGGAGCCACAGGAAATAGTCAAGACAGAACCGGCCAAAACCTTTGAACCCATTGCAGCGCCAAAAATCACCGAGGCAACCGCACCCAGGCCCGTGGAAACCCCGCCGCCGGCGTTTGAAGCTCCAAAACCGGTGGAATACAAAAGTCAAGGACCCCCTGTAGCCAGCACCAGCCTGGCCGGCCGGCCGGCCGGGAGCATATATACCGGCGAGAAGATCGCCCTTGATTTTTTTGAAACCGACATCAAAAATGTGTTCCGTATCCTCAGAGAAATAAGCGGCAAGAATTTTGCCATCGACAAAAATGTCACCGGCAGTGTTACCATGACCCTGGAAAAACCAGTGCCATGGGATCAGGTACTTGATCTTGTGCTGCGGATGAACGGATTGGGGAAATCATACGAAGGCGACATCATTCGTATCGCAACCCTTTCAAAACTTACCGAAGAAGAAAAAGCCCGGCAGGCCAGGATCGCCGCGCAACAAAAATCCAAGCAGGTGGTAGAGGCCCTGGAGCCATTGGTCACCGAATACATATCCGTTAATTATTCCGATGCCAGCGCCGAGGTTCTGCCCCATGTTAAAAAACTGCTAAGCGATAAACGCGGCAATATCAGTGTGGATGCTCGCAACAATCAGCTTATCGTCACGGATATAGCCGCCAAAATTGCGATGATAAAAGACGTGGTTAAACGTATCGACACGGTAACCCCGCAGGTCATAATTGAAGCCAAGGTAGTTGAAATCACCAGTGAATTCTCCACCGAACTCGGTATCGACTGGGGTCTCACGGTCGGCCCCTATGACGAGGGCAATCTGGGATTTCCCGGGAGTTTGACCGGCGACGTCGCCATGAATTTTCCCGCTGCGGGTGCGGCCAATACGGTTGGATTTAATTTCACCCGCCTGTCCGGTGACGGCACACCCATCTTGCTGGATGCACAGTTGAACGCAGTGGAAACCAATAGAGAAGGCAAAGTGATTTCTGCCCCCAAGATTGTCACGCTGGACAACAAAAAGGCCAGAATCAAACAGGGAGTAGAGTTTCCGTTTCTGGAAAGAGACGCGTCCGGTAATGCAACGGTTAAATTCAAAAATATTGATCTGTTGCTGGAAGTCACACCGATTGTTACGCCGGATGATCGTATCCTGATGAAAATATTTATAACCAAAAATGATATCGCCACGATTACCGCAGGCGTGCCCTCGCTATCCACCAATGAAGCTCAGACCGAGCTTTTGGTCAACGATGGGGATACGATCGTCATCGGTGGTATTATCAAGGCAAACATTCAGGAGTCGACCACCGGTTGGCCCGGTTTACATAAGATCCCGCTGCTGGGCTGGCTTTTCAAAACGGAGACCAACACCGAAGATAATCGAGAGCTGCTGATCTTTATCACCCCCCAGATTGTGCAGCTGGAACAGCGCAACGTGTCCTGAAAACAACAGACCCGCTCTCGCCATCCTTGGGAAAGCGGGTCTGCTGTTTTCTGCCCCCGTACAGAGTGTCATCCTTTCAATCAGAATTGCAACTGTCAGATTAACGATCTAATCATATGCCAATTAAGCCGGCTCCGGTCAGGGGCCATTTTGCCGACCAGATGCCGTTTCAACGACCGCCCGCAGAGAGACTTTGTCAGACGTATGGATTTTGCCATTTATCCGCAAATCTGGCCAATTTGCCATTCCGGTCCCGAATCCGTCATTCCGGGCTTGATCCGGAATCCAGGATATATAAAGGATATCGGTAGTTTATGGATCCCGGTGGGCGCCCCGCTTCACAGGACTTGGCCGGGATGACGAATTGGGATATACATCTATTTATCTTATACTCTTTTTCTTTTTTTGGGCCTCTTTTGCAAGGGGTGTATTCGGCACCAGCTCAAGAACTTTGTTATAGGCGTCCAGCGCCTTTTTGGTGTTGCCTGACTTCCGTTCAACTTCCGCCAGATAGAAATAGGCCCTGGCAAACCCGGGAGATTGATCTAGCGCACTTTGTAAGGCGGCTTTGGCCTCTGAGATTCGACCCATGGCCATATAGGTCCGGCCAAGCGCCACCAGGAATTCCACAAACTGGGGGGCGATATCCAGGGCCTTGAGAAAATACTCTTCCGATTTGTGATACTCTTTTTTCATGTAGTACGCTTTGCCGAGGTTATAGTAGGCAAGATGGGGGGTTGCATAAAGCAGATTGCTAGTGACTTTTTTCCATGATGCAATGGCGGCATCCCAGTCCCCTTTGTCGTAGTAGGCGGTGCCAAGGTTGTTGATGGCCCGGGCAAAATTGGGCTTCAACCGTATGGCCTTTTTGAAATGTTGGATGGCAAGATCTGCCTCTCCCATTTCGCGGTAGACCATACCAAGGTCATTTTGAAGAATGTGATCTTTGGAATAGTGCTTTTCTGCTTTCAGGAGTTCGTTGAGAGCAGACCGATACTTTCCTTGCTCCAGATAGACTTCCCCCACCTTTCTGGCGGCCTCCCCCTTTTTCTTCTTTAGCTCTTTCGTTTCGGCACAGGCTGTCAAACTCAACAGCAAAAGTGCAACACCCATCCAAACGAGTGGTTTTTTATACATGCCATCTGACCTCGCTGCTAAATGCTGATTTAAAAAAGATAGCCGTGATGTGTTCAGTTAAGCTGCTATCGCGGTGTTGCTTTGTATTAACCGAATCTTGTAAATGAAATCCTGCAACTCGTGCAGAAATCAGTCAGAACTCTGATCGAGTTCCAGTTTTTTTGCAATCTCTTGCGACACGCACTCGACAAACCGCGTAAAATTCTTTCCGGTTAATGGTTTTCCGGGTTCCGGGATTCGATCAAGATTATCCGGCCGGATAAAAACCGGGCTGTTGATCAAGCTCGGATCAGACGTAATCTCATAATCTTTCGGAAACTGCCGGTCAAAATACATCTGCTGGAATCCTGAGAACTTGAGGGCATGGGCCGTGGAGTCAACCACGGCAATTTCGTTGTCGGCGATCAGGCCCTGTTTTTTAGAGGCTACCAGACCGGCCAGGGATTCACCGCCATGGGTACAGGCGATATGCCCGTTGCGGTTGGCGACAAGCTCCCAGTCCATAACTTCCTGTTCTGAAACCTCGACAAAAAATACCTTTTGCATACCGGACAAACGGTTATAAAGATCAACCAGATGAATCACCCGTGGCATCGATACCGGGTTTCCGATCATTGCGGCCTGGGCCACACTCGGTTTTACGGTCATCGGTACAAATTTTCGTTTTGCAGCATCGGTTTCCTGATAATACCGATAAACCGGATTGGCATGCCGCGACTGCACACCCACGATCTTGGGTAAATGATTGATGATCCCCGTTTCATAGAATTTTAAAAATCCGTTCATAACGGCGGTGATATTACCGGCATTTCCAATCGGCACGACAACCGCAATATCGGCTAAATCAAATTCCAAATCCTGTGAAATCTCATAGGAATAGGATTCTTGCCCCAGAATACGCCAGGCATTTTTAGAATTGAGTAAAGCAACCGGATAGTGTTCGGAGAGGTACTCAACAACCTTCATACAGTCATCAAATACACCCGGGATCTCAAAAACTGCGGCACCACTTCCCAGTGGTTGCGAAAGTTGCTGGGGTGTGACTTTTCCGTGGGGTAGCAGCACCGCCGATTTAACTTGAGGATTAAGGTACGCGGCATAAAGGGCGGCCGCGGCCGAGGTGTCACCGGTTGAGGCGCACACCGCTAAAACATTTTCAACATGGCCCTGTTGGACCAAAAAGTTGATGTAACTGATAGCGCTGGCCATGCCTCTGTCTTTGAAGGAGGCACTCGGATTTTGGCCGTCGTTTTTAAAATAGAATTTGACTCCGGCCGCTTCCTGCAGCAACGAATTGGCTTCAATAATCGGTGTGTGCCCCTCTCCCAAATAGATGATGGAATCCAGTGGGATAACCGCTCCGATGAATTCATGGTAACGGTAGATACCCGCCAGCGCCGGCAGGTTCAGCATCTTGCGGTAATCAAATATACGGCGCCAAACCTTCCCGGGGATTTTTTTAAGACGGTTAAAATTTTGATCGTGTATCAATAGCAGCTGGCTGCAATCCGGACAGGTATATAGCAACTTATCGATACCGAACGTTTGATTGCACCCCAAACAGCGATAAATGAGTTTCCCGGATGGTTCGGGAATAAGATGGGGCTGCATATCTTTAGGAAAATCTTTTAGTTTCAAAATTTAATACTTTCCAGGCCCCCCAGATAGGGTCTGAGTGCATCCGGGACAACCACGGATCCATCCGTCTGTTGATAATTTTCCAGTATGGCGGCTACCGTCCGCCCAACAGCCAGCCCGGATCCGTTTAACGTGTGCACCAACTCGGTTCCCTTTTTCCCCTTTCGTTTGAACCGGATATTGGCACGTCGGGACTGAAAACTTTCAAAGTTGCTGCAAGAGCTTATTTCTCTGAAAACGCCCTGGGCCGGCATCCAAACCTCGATATCATACGTCTTGGCCGCCGAGAAACCCAAATCACCGGTGCAAAGATCCACAACTTGATAGGGAAGTTTAAGGCGCTTTAATATGGTTTCAGCATCATTTAACAGGTTTTCAAGTTCTGCATAGGACGTTTCAGGCAGTGTAAATTTGACCAGTTCGACCTTGTTGAATTGGTGCTGACGAATCAGCCCCCGGGTGTCTTTACCGTAGGAACCGGCTTCCGAACGGAAACAGGGGGTGTAAGCCGTATAATAAATAGGCAGACGCGCTTGATCCAAAACCTCACCTTGATGAATGTTGGTAACCGGAACTTCAGCTGTCGGCACCAGGTAATAGTCCCAGCCTTCAATTTTAAACAGGTCTTCCTCGAATTTAGGAAGTTGGCCGGTATGGATCATGCTCTGGCGGTTAACGATAAAGGGCGGAAGTATTTCAACATATTTATGTTCATCGCTATGTACGTCGAGCATAAAATTAATTAGGGCCCGTTCTAATTTTGAACCAACACCGATATACAGTGGAAATCGGGCCCCTGTAATTTTGGCTGCCCTTTCAAAATCAAGTATCCCCAGATCCTGACCGATGTCCCAGTGGGCCCGAGGTTCGAATTCAAATTTCGGCTTATCGCACACCTGTTTTAGGACGGGATTGTCTGAACTGTCCGTTCCGACCGGTACCGAGGAATGCGGAATATTGGGTATCTCCAGCAGAAATGCGTTTAAATTACTCTCAATTTCAGATAAAGAACCGTCAAGTTCCTTGATACGACCGGATACGTCCCGCATATCAACCACTAACGCATCGGTTTCTTCTTTCCTGCGCTTCATGTCCGCGATCTGCTCGGATACAACGTTTCTGCGATGCCTGAGATTTTCAATCTCAAGCAGTACCTCTCTTCGCTTGGCATCCAGCTGTTCAAAGGCTTCCATTTCGACAGCCACACCCCGCGTGCCAAGTGATCGTTGAACAGTTGATAAATTGTCCCTTACAAACTTGATTTCCAGCATATCAATTCCTATATTAAAACCAAACTTTAGTGCAATCCAATAAATCAGTGCGGGCTGCTTTAAGAATACCACCTTGAGGGGGGCAAGGTGGTACTTTAATTTGCCGGTGTATGGCTGAAAAGTGATACACCCGGCCGACAAATTTATTCGCACTCAAAACAGCGGACTTTTATCATGGGGCTGCGATTTAGTCAATGATTATTGTAAGTTGACATCCTTTGGCGAATTTGTATACTAGCAGAAATATTTAAACTGATGGGCCAGGAGATTATGTATGGAGGAAATCCAAAAAACTAAAGACGAAATTCGCACTGATATTTCAAAAATTTGGAGTAGTCTGTCTGAAAAGGAAATCGAAGAAAAAAACAAGGAAATTGAAAATCGGCTATTTGCGTTTGCCAACTTCCTGGAGGCCAAGATCGCATTACTCTACATTCATCACCCCAGCGAGGTTCGCACGGACAGTATATTAAAACGCTGTATTGATTACAATAAGATCCTTGTTTTACCGGTTATAAACTCTGGTGAACACAGGTTGAAATTAATTAAGATTGATCGCCTCGATACTGATTTGAAACGGGGTCCGGATGGCATCATGGAGCCGGATTCCAACCGGTGCAAGACAGTCCCAATCGAATGTATAGATATCGCTATAGTACCAGGGTTGGCCTTTGATGAAAAAGGCGGCAGAATAGGATCCGGCGACGGATATTATGACCGGCTGATTCCAAAACTGCCCATTACCACCCGCAAGGTGTCACTGGCACTTGACAGTCAGATCCTGCCGCAGGTGCCGATTGAAACCCATGACAAGTACGTGGATATTATCATTACCGAAAAGCGCATCATTTATAAGATATAACCACGAATTCGATCACCCCTTTACCTGGCCCCGCCGCAACACGATCTAGCCCGGGTAAAGGGCAACCCGATACCCGCATTTTCTCGTAAAGTCCGCCCCAACCGTCCTGGGCGATCAGCCGTTTTATGCATGCAGGAGCATTTGTCGTGTCGCTGGAAAGAAATACCCACCGCTAAAAATCCTAAAACTCTGACCACAGGAGCTTGACCTAACCCCTCTGATTTGATAGAAAAATTTGTCATGGAGACGGAATCCCTTAAATATGCCCGTCAGCGCGAAGAGATGGTTGACTCTCAAATTGAAGCACGCGGCATAACGGACCCAAAAGTTCTGGCAGCCCTTCGTAAAGTCCCCCGGCATCATTTTGTCAGCGAAGCCCTGAGAGATCAGGCCTATGGCGATTTCCCCCTACCTATTGGAGAACAGCAAACCATATCCCAACCCTATATCGTGGCCGAAATGACACAGGCATTGCAGCTTTATGAAAAAGACCGGGTGCTTGAAATAGGGACCGGGTCAGGATACCAGGCTGCGGTTATTGCCCAAATTGCATTTCGGGTCTATACCATCGAGAGAATTCATTCCCTCCTGGTGCAGGCCCGCAATTTGTTTGATAAACTCCAATATTATAATATCGTCACCCGTTATTCAGACGGTACAACCGGTTGGGTGGACGAAAGCCCCTTTGATGCCATAATCGTAACTGCCGGTGCTCCCGAGGTGCCCAGCCCCCTTATCGGTCAGCTCGCTGATGGCGGACGGATGGTAGTTCCCGTGGGGGACCAGCACTCTCAAGATCTTGTTAAACTGTACAAAGATCAGAAGGGTATTCACAGAACCAATTTGGGCGGATGCCGATTTGTGAAACTGGTGGGTGAATATGGATGGAGTGCAAAATAAATGTTAAGAGGCCTTTACGATTGGGTTCTGCACTGGGCGGCAACACCCTACGGAACCTGGGCCTTGTTTCTGCTGGCCCTGAGCGAATCTTCCTTTTTCCCGCTACCGCCGGATGTCTTGCTTATCGCGCTGGCTGTAGCAATTCCGGAAAAATCCTTCAAGTATGCCTTGATTTGCTCGGTTGGCTCCGTGCTTGGCGGATGCCTGGGCTATCTGATCGGGTGGCAGTTTATGACCAGTATTGGGGAAAGAATCATCTCTTTTTACGGTTTGAATCAAAAAGTCGCCTATATCGCAGAGCTTTATTCGACCTACGATGCCTGGGCCATCGGCATTGCCGGATTTACACCGATACCCTACAAGGTATTCACCATTTCAGCCGGGGCTTTCAAAATAAATTTATGGGTATTCTTATTGGCCTCAATTGTTTCACGCGCTGCAAGATTTTTTCTGGTCGGGGGGTTGATCTATATTTTCGGCTCCCAGATAAAGTCATTCATAGACCGGTATTTCAATTTACTGGCAATCGCATTTACGGTCTTGCTGGTTGGCGGGTTTATTTTAATCAAGTTCTTCTTTTAGAAGTGGTTTGAAAGGTTTTTGCGAGCGCCATTGAGCATTTTGGGTTTAAGACGCCTGCTGTAGCGGGGCGCTTGCCCGCCAGCGCTCTTTGGCGGGTTCACCCGCCAGAGACCGTTGGCGGGTAAAAATCAAAAGCTGTCTGAGTCCCGAGCGAATGCGAGGTCGAGTTCTTTGATTTAGCCTTGCTTCAGCAGGCGTCCCCAAAATGATCGCCGGTGCGAGCAAATGGCTTTCAAACCGCTGTAAAACTATTTAAACTTATTTGTGGGACATGACACTAGCTCCCTGTTTAAAAATTTCATAAAGGTTTTACCCACAGGTGACGGGCTGCGATGCCGATGCCGGGTTAAATAAAAACTGCGTATAAGATACATTTCGTCAATACTCAAAGCCTTTAACTTTCCTGATTGCAAGTCCTCCGCTATCGCCACTGTGGATACAATTGAAACACCCACCTTGCTTTTTATCCCCTGGATAACCGCGGCTGTGCTTCCCATAACCGCCGCGATATTGAAATCCCGGGTGCTGTAGCCGTTGGCATTTAAACTCGTCTCAACCGATTCCAGGGTGCCCGATCCGCTTTCGCGAATGATAAACGGTTCTTCTAAAAGCGCGGCCAATGGCAAACTTTTTTTTCCGGCCCATTTGTGGTCGAAAGGTATGACAAGTTTCATTTCATCTTCTATGAGTTTTTCTTGGTAAACGCTTTTACCCTTTGCTACCGCTCCCACAAGGCCAAATTCACACTCGCCGGAAAGTGTATCGTTGATGATTTTTCGGGTATCGCCGATGATCAAATGTATCGAAACCTCCGGGTAGTGCATTGAAAATGCGCCTATAATCCTCGGCAAAACATATTCACCGGGTATGGTACTGCCGCCCACAACCAGCTTACCTTTGATCTTGCCTTTGAATTCATGTATGGCCATCTCGGTCTCATCACGCAGCGCAAGAAGCCGGCGTGCCTTTTGATACAACAATTCACCCGCTTTGGTGGGAACGGCATTACGGGACAGACGATCGATAAGACGACAGCCAAAATGATGTTCCAGATCTTTAATATGGCTGCTGATAGTAGGCTGTGTTATTTGGACAATTTTGGCGGCCTTTGAAAAACTTTTATGTTCAACCACTTTGCAAAATATGTGAAGTTGCCATAAATCCATATTAGGCGCTGAGCGACAAGATACCGACAATTTGTTGTCGATGTTTGTTAATTACAATTTTGGACATGTGTGACCGATACTCGCTGCTGGATGCCGGTTCTGGATAATGGATATTTAAAGGGAGTTATCTTTTTTTTATCCAGTATCCAGTATCTTTGACATTCTGAATAAACGTTCGTTTTCAGTTGTTGATTCAAAGTTTCGGGTTCAAAGTTCATAGTTAAGAACAGATATTATCCTCATTTCAACTTGGAACGTTGAACTTTGAACCCTGAACCTTTTCTGTTCCGGCTTGTCCGGGTTAAAATGTTATCCCTTTTGGCCGAATTTCTTTATTATTTTCTGATGTACGCTCGGGGAAACCATGCCCTCGATGTTGCCACCGAACTGGGCGGCTTCCTTTATTATAGATGAAGAGGTAAATATCCATCGCAAACCGGTCATCAGAAAAACGGTCTGAATATCACGATTTAACCGGCGGTTCATTAATGCCATCTGAAACTCGTATTCGAAATCGGAAACCGCCCGCATGCCCCGCAAGATAGCCTGCGCTTTGCGTTTTGCCGCGTAATCTACCAAAAGACCACCAAACGTGTCGATTTCAACATTTTTGAGGTTTTTCAAAGTTAAGGAAAGCATTTCAAACCGTTCTTCCACCGTAAATAGATATTCTTTGACGGGATTGTGCATAACAGCCACGATAATCTTATCAAATATGTTTAGTCCTCGTTCCAGAATATCCAAATGACCATTTGTGACCGGGTCAAAAGATCCCGGATAGATTGCAACTTTGTGCATAGCGCCATTCGCCCCTTTATTACAGAATTAATTGTTTTTTTAGCTTTTGGTACCGTTGCGCAAATCTTGTTTGCATCGGGTCTCAAATGTATTCGTGACCGCTGAATAGAATATGGGCAACCGTTCCTGGCTTAGACAATTATTTTAAGGTTGATAGTGTAAAAACGAAACCAGCGTTCGGCCGTATCTTCTCTCATCCGTTATCTTAAAGACCGCTATTTCCTCCGGAGCCGGTTCGGTGTCCGCATGTTCAATCACAAGGCAGGCCTCCTTTTCCAGAGTGCCGTTTCGGTAAAGATTTTTCAAAACCGGCTTTATGCAATCTTTATTGTAGGGTGGGTCCAGAAAAACAAGATTAAAGGCCAGATCAAATGACCTGATAAATCTGAGATTCTTTACGACATCCCATTTGATAATGGTTGCGTTTTCTTGGATGTCGCAGTATCTGATGTTTTTTTTTAGGATCGCGATTGCCGATTTGCTATTGTCTACAAAAACAGCCGAGTGTGCGCCCCGGCTCAAGGCTTCAATACCCAGGGCGCCGGTGCCGGCAAACAAATCCAGAACCACCGCCTTTTCAACCCGATCGGCAAGAATGTTGAATATGGCTTCCCGAAGACGATCTGCGGTCGGTCTTACGGTTGTTCCGCGGATCGTTGCCAGTTTCCTGCCTTTGAGAGTTCCGCCAATTACGCGCAAAGCCTATTTCATCCGTCTAATTTCATATTTTTCAACTTTTTGTGCAGATAGCTTCGCCCCACGCCGATTGCCTGTGCTGTTTTTGTGATATTCTTTTGATGTTCCGCAAGTTTTCTTTTTATAAAATCTCGCTCAAAGGCCTTTTTGGCCGCTTTTAAATCGTCAATGAAAAACCAGGAAGGCTCGGTGGAATCCCTGGTGCCTGCTGCCGCCGGGTTATAGGGTGCGGGAATATCAGACGCATCAATCGTTTCTTTTTCAACCATTATCGCCAGTCGTTCCACCAGATTTTTCAACTCTCTGACGTTGCCGGGCCAGGTATAGCGGCACAACAAATCGAGGGCTTCCGGGGCAATTTTCTTTTTTGTGTGCCGGTCCTGTTTGGCGAATTCTTCCAGAAAAGTCTCAACCAGCAAGGGGATGTCTTTTCTTCGATCCCACAGTTTGGGGACTTCGATGGGTATAACGTTCAGCCGGTAATAAAGATCTTCTCTGAAGGTTCCCTTTTCGATCTCGGTCTTGAGGTCTTTATTGCTTGCAGTAATCACCCGGACATTAACATCTAATATTCGACTGCCACCCACTCTTTGAAACTTTTGCTCCTCGAGTACCCGCAAGATTTTTGCCTGGGTTTTTAAACTCATATCGCCGATTTCGTCCAAAAAAATTGTACCGTTGTTGGCCAGTTCGAATTGGCCTCGCTTCTTGGTATTTGCACCGGCCAAGGCCCCTTTTTCGTGGCCGAACAACTCGCTTTCGATAAGCTCTTCGGGTATGGTGGCACAATTTACGGTTATTAGCGGCTGATCCGCCCGCAGGCTCAGCTGGTGGATCGTTCGCGCCACCAGTTCCTTGCCGGTGCCATTTTCTCCAATTATGAGTATCCACGTATCGGTTGGGGCAGCGACTGCAATTTGTTGTTTTAGGGTTTTGATAGGGGCAGAGTTGCCGTTGATTGAATTTTTTTCCAACGTTTTTTTGCGCAGATACCTGTTTTCTTCCTCAAGTCGGCGGAAATTGAGCGCGTTGTTAATGGCCACAATGACCTTATCAATTGAGAGCGGTTTTTCAATTAAATCGAAGGCGCCCAGCTTTGTGGCCCTTACTGCGGTTTCGATCGTACCGTGACCCGTAATGATAATGACCTGAATAAAAGGGTTTTCTTTCTTGATTTCTGTTAAAGTATCGATACCGTCTATGCCCGGCATCCAAATATCCAGCAATACAAGGTCCGGAGACTCGGAATCGATTATCTTTAAAGCTTCATACCCATTGGAGGCGGTGACGACTTCAAACCCTTCATCACTCAGCAGGCCGCCTAAAGACTGAAGGATTGAAGGTTCATCATCAACAATAAGAACTGAAGGAAACATCGTTTTCAACTCCCAATGATCATCCTGGATTTAGGTAATGCGTATTTTTGGAATTAACTAACACCGGACAGCTAATCCGGATGCGCCGGAACAAAAAAGTTTCGAGTTCAAAATTCAAGGTTCAAAGTTCAAGGTTGATAAGCGGATAGGATCTTTTTTTCAACCTGGAGCCCTGAATCAACAACGCAAAACTGATTAGTAGTAATTAGAAGCTGTCTCAAAAATAGTAGCTTAGGTTCAATGGCAAGGCGTCCCGCGGATTGAAAGCGGAGCGTACACCTCGTGGCTGAAAGCCACTCCCACCAATTATACACACTATAGTGTTTACTGAACCCCATCCAAGATGAATAGTGGGAGCGGCATCTTGCCGCGATTACTTAGCATTTCAATTCGCGGGACAACACTGCCATTGGGCCCTTGTCCGCCAAAGTTCGGTGGCGGATAAAATGCATTTTTGAGATAGCTTCTATGCCGGTAACTCGATAACAAATTTAGCCCCATGCGGTTGATTATCCTGAACACTGATCATACCGGCATGATCGGAAACAATTGAATTTACAATTGTCAAACCCAGCCCCATCCCGGCCTTTTTAGTCGAAAAATTGGGTTCAAAAAGCCGGGTTTTGTCTTCATCTGAAATTCCGTCCCCATCATCGGCGACTTCGATGCGTGCCATTTTTAAAATCGAGTCATAGGTCAATGAAATAGAGATAGCGCCATCCGTTTTGATGGCGGCAATGGCATTATCGATGATGTTGATCATAGCCTGCTTGATCTGTTGACGGTCAAGGTTAAGCGGTGGAAAATTATCGGTAAGGTCGGCTTCGAACTTTATATTGGGGTGGCCTTCTTTATAAAGTTCTACCGTTTCTTCAATAATGGGCGGAAGTTGGCAGGGTTTGGGATCAGCGGTGGGAAACTTGGCAAAAGCCGAAAACTCATTTACCAGATTACGAATCAATTCGACATGGTCAATGATCATTCGGATACATTCGTCAAAAACCGGATCTTTATGTTGATCGGAAAATTTTCGTTTAAGACGCTGGGCTGATAACGTTATCGGGGTCAACGGGATTTTGACCTCATGGGCAATTCTGCGGGCGACTTCNNCTGGGCCTTTTCAAGCTCGGTCAAATCATCGAATACCATGACACTGCCCATGTGATTGTCGTTGTCATCTTTGAGAGCACTGCCGTGGACCATAAAGCTTTGCATACGACTTTCGATGGTCAGTTTTAAGGGAATTTCCACCGCGTCGTTTTTTGAGCTGGCAAGACTGGCCATTATTTCGCCGGCCAGTTGCAGATGTTTTCCATTGAGCAGATGCTTGTAGCTCTTGTTGAGAACCGACTCTGCCTTGAGATTCAGCATCCTTTCAGCTGATTTGTTAATGGTAGTAATCAAACCATCCGCGTCAAAGGTAATTACACCGGCAGAGACATTTTTTAAGACTATTTCCATGTACTGACGTCTGTTCTCAATTTCAATATTTTGCTGTTGGAGCATGCGGGCTGAGAGCTCAAGCTGCTCTCGGCTGACACGCAGATCCTGTGTCATTTTGTTGAACGACTCCACCAGGCTGCCGATTTCATCATCCGCCACTCTATCAATGCTGAAACTCAATTCGCCTTCAGCAACTCTGCGGGTTCCTTCGGCCAGTTCTTTGATGGGTATGCTTATGGTTTTGGCCAGATAGAAACCAAACCATACGGCACAAAATAATACCAGCAACGCCACGATGGAAAGTGATATGTAATAGGTAATCTGGATGGGCTCTTTTAGCAGTTTTATTTGCTGATATTCCTCAAACCCTCTGGAAATAGATTTCATATTCTGCGCCAGATCCGGCGGAATAAGAACCGACAGGGCAATATAAGCCTCGGCATTTGCGCGTTGTTCGCCAAACGGCACGGTGCCGATAGTTCTGATAAGTTCTCCGCTCGGAACAAATTCAGCCACAGACCATACTCCCTTGGGGGTAACGTCTAACATGAGCTTGTCAGCTGCCACCACACTGAAGGATTTATCTTCCAGGGCCGGTGACAGCGCAAACGTGATGCGCTTGGCATTCAGGTTATAAACCTCGACTGCGGCGAGATTAAATTCGCGTTGGACAATCTGTGTATAGCGGGATAGTTCGTTTCGTTTTTCAGGAATCAACAGCTTTTTCTTCCGAACCTGAAACGCGACTCTTTCCAGAAAAAACTGATTGCTCTCCTCCGCTCGTTTATAAATGCTTCCCCCAACCGACAATGAATTCTCAAGGGCATGTTCCACCGGCACGTTGAACCAGAATTCGAGACTGCTGGTAATAAAATTGATGGAAAAGAAAAACAGCACGATGGTGGGCAAAAGGGTTAGAGCAATAAACGCAACCACAAGCCGCGTCCGAAGCTTGGCTCCCATGACTCTGCGTTTTCGAGCATAAAGCAGTTTAACCAGATTTCTGAATACCAAAAATATCAGAAGTATCAGCAATAACAAATTGATGTTTATAAGGATGAACATCAAAATGGTGTTGGAAACGGGAAAGTCAGCGCCAAAATTGATGATGCGGTTTTCTACAAATGTCAAAAGAGCAACAACAACGAT